>CADEFY010000130.1 GCA_902826705.1 uncultured bacterium | reverse complement strand
TGCGTGAGGTAGTTGTCGAACTGGTCGCTCACCTCGCGCCGGACGCGTGGCGACTCATGCAGATGGCGACGGCGCGCCTCGGTGGAGAGCACGCGGGTGAGTGCGCGCGTCTCGAGCCACACCTCGATCGCGGGCATCACGCTCGCCGGCGGCTTGTCGGTGCCCGGGTCGTCCAGGTCCTGGATCAGGTCCGCCACGGTGTACTGGCCACCGCGCCACACCACGAGCGGCTCGTGGTTCGGGTCCCCCTGCGTCGCCTGGCCCCCATCACGCAGCACCTGGTACACGCGCTGCGTGGAGGCGAACACCGGCTTCACGTCGTAGGCGCGCTTGATGCGCTCGACCTCGCGCGAGTAGATCTCGCGCTGCTTGCGCTGACGCACGAGCTGCTCCAGTCCGGCACGCTGCAGCTCGAAGGGCATCTGCTCCTGCGGCCGCCGCTCCAGCACGCGCATCAGGAACCACCCCTGTCCCGTGCGGTAGGGCCCGCCGACCGAACCGATGGGCAGGTGGCGCAGTGCGTCGTCGAGCGGCTGCATGAGCTGCCCCGGTGTCGCCCAACCCGCGTCGCCGCCGGCCCCGAGCATGCCGGGGAAGTTGAAGCGGTCGGCCACGGCCTCGAACGGTTCGCCCGCAGCGACCATGCTGGCGGCCTCGCGCATGGTCGACTCATCGAGCGCATAGATGATCTGGGCGTGCACACTCTCGCTCCGCCAGCGGTGCATCTCGTGCAGCTCGGCCTCGCTCACGCCGACATCGGGCGGCGCGAGCATGTCGCGCAGCTCGCGCTGCATGGCCTGCTCCTCGAGCACGCGCCGGTAGCGCAGGGCATCGGGGTGCTGGTCCACGCCGCGCGCGCTGGCCGCGACCAGCATGGCCTCACGGATCATGAGATCGCGCAGCAGCGAGTCCTTGGCCGCGGCCGCCTCGCCCGGGTACTGCATCTCGTTGCCACGGGCGATGCGCACGAAGTCCTCGACGGTGACGGACCGCGTCCCCACCTGGGCGACGGGCTGCTGCATGGGGTCGCCACAGCCCGCCAGCGACCACAGGACGAGGACGGCGAACGAGGCGCGGATCGGGGCTCGGGTCACGGCGGGGGCTCCCTCGGGACTGGACGGCGGTCGGTGAACGGCGGCGAGGCTACGGGCGCCGGGCGGGAGCGGCAAGGCGAGCGCGCCGGCATCCAGTGCGCGCGGGTACGCGTGTCGGATACGCTGCGCGCGGACCCCCTGCTGCGGCGCGCCGCCGCGACCTGGACCCGAGGACCCCCTGATGCGACGGATCGCGTTGTGGTCGTCGATCACGCTGTTCGCGTTGGCGGGCTGCCACGACGATGAGCTGGCTGCGTTCCGCGGCAAGGCGGACGCCGCACTGCGCGCGCGCGTCGAAGCCGCTTGGAAGTCCGATCCGGACGAATGGCTCGACGTGCTCGGCCAGTGCCGCGCGGCCGTGGGAGAGCCCGAGCGTGCGGCGCTCGAGCGTGCCGGTGCCCGGCTGGGTGCGGTGGTGGGCGAGCAGTTCACCGCGCAGGCGGCGGTCAAGGACCTCGGCCGCATCGCCAAGCTGGAGTTCGTGGTGCAGTTGCAGGCGGCCCGCACGGCGGAGCCGCTCCGGCCATGAACCCGTTCCTGATGGCGGCAGTGGTCGCGGTCGTGCTCACGGCACCGCCACAGGCGCACGCGGCTCCGCGTGCCGACGTCGTGCCGCAGCCATGGGGGATGCGTGATCCGCAACCTGGCGACGCACGGCTCGATGCCGCGGCGCGCCTCGTCCGCGATCGCGCGGCCGCCGCTCGTGGCGAAGCGAGGCACGGCGCCGCGGCTGCGCGCCTCGAACGACTCGCCGAAGTGCCCTCGCGGTTCGCGCTGATCGCGGTGCCCGGGCGCGAGCCCGACGCGCAGGCGTTCGTGCATCTCACGCACGCCGCGGACGCCGATGGGCTGCGCGCTGCGGGTGCCGACGTGCTCGCGCAGGTCGACGACATCGCCGTGGTCCGCCTGCCCGCCTCCCGGCTCGCCGAGCTCGCGACGCTCGGATCCGTGCGGTCCGTGGCGCTCAGCCTGCGCGCCAGTGCGGCGCTCGACTCGAGCCGGCGGCGCACCGGTGTGACGCGCGTGCAGGCCGGTACCGCGGGACTGCCGCAGGCATACACCGGCGCGGGCGTGATGTTGGGCGTGCTCGATTCCGGGCTCGACTACCGCCACCCCGACTTCCGCACCAGCGATGCGGCGGCGCCGGGCGCGAGCCGCGTCCAGGCGCTCCTCGACTTCTCGCAGGGCACGAACGGCGCCGAGTGCCGCAAGGGCCAGCTCGACTCCCTGACGTGTCCCCAGATCGACGGCTCGGGCGGATCGAGCCACGGCACACATGTCACCGGCACGGCGGGCGGCAACGGCCGTCGCAACAGCGCGTACATCGGCATGGCGCCGCAAGCGGACCTGATGTTCGTCAAGGGCATCCGCGACGCACAGAGCGACGGCGGCTTCAGCGAGGCGGACATCATGGTCGGCGTGCAGTACCTGTTCGGCAAGGCGCACGCGGTGCGCAAGCCGGCCGTGGTGAACCTGAGCCTCGGCAGCCACTTCGGCCCGCATGACGGAACATCGCTCTATGAGCGAGCGCTCGACCGCCTCACGGGGCCCGGCCGGATCATCGTGGCCGCCGCCGGCAACTCGGGGGGGGACCGGATCCACGGCTCGTTCGCTGCCGCGGGCACGGACTTCACGTCGAGCCTCGAGATGCCGTTCGGGCTGTTCGCGTCGGACGGGGGGGTGCTCGACATCTGGTACGCCTCGGGCACCAGCATCTCGTTCGGACTCGCGGCGTACTCCCCCGGCGATCTCGCCAACCCGGTCGCCGTGAGCGTGGCCGCCGCCCCCGGCCAACTGCAGGAAGGCACGCTCCTCGCCGGAGGCACCACGCCGATCGCCGAGGTGCGCATCGATGCGCGCACCACGTCGGACGCGGGCAACGGGGCGCGCAACGTCCTGATCGAGATCAGCGAACCCACCTCGCCCGGAGGCGTGGACCCGTCCTCGCTGATCTGGACCGTGTACTCGTTCGGCTCGGGCACGCCCGACCTGTGGATCATGGGCGGTGTGTTCGCGCCGCCACTCGTGGGACAGCCTTCGTACTTCCGCAATGGCGATGACGCGAAGACCGTGGCCACGCCCGCCACCGCCCGCAAGCTGATCGCGGTGGGTTCCACGGTGACGCGTACGCAGTGGATCGACGCCGCGGGCAACCTGCGCACGCAGCCTGGCGCGGTGCTCGATCAGATCTCGACGTTCTCGAGCCGCGGCCCCTCACGTGACGGACGCATCCTGCCGCATCTCACCGCGCCGGGGGAGGCGGTCCTCGCACCGCTGTCGCAGCACTTCCCCGCACCCACGGACGAGGTGGCGTTCGGCGGCGGCTACCTCAAGCAGCAGGGCACCAGCATGGCGGCGCCGCACATCACGGGCATCGTGGCGCTGATGCTGCAGCGCAACCGATTCCTGACACCCGAGAATGTGCGTGACCTGCTGCAGCAGGGCGCAACGCCCGTGGGACCGCTCAACAACGTCTTCGGCGCGGGCAAGGTGGACGCGGTGGCTGCGCTCGCGCTCGTGCCAGATCCGATCGAGTGCCAGGTGACGCTCGCGAACGGCCTCCTGGTGCCGTGCGATGAGTCGCTCGGTGGGGTCGCGCTGGCTGCTTCGCCCAATCCGACGCGCGGGGGCTCGCGCATCGCGTTCCTGCTCGAGCGTCCGGGTCCGGCACACGTGTCGCTGCATGATGTGCAGGGCCGCCGCGTGCGCGTGCTGCACGACGGTGCGCTCGCCGCAGGAGCGCACGCCATCGACTGGGACGGGGCAGACAGCCGCGGCCTGCCGCTGCGGAGCGGGATCTACTTCGTGCGGCTGCTCACGCCCTCGCGCGTGGATCGTTCGCGGCTCGTGGTGGTGCGATGAGGCGGCGCCTGCAGTGCCTCATCGCATGCGCGCTGCTCGGTGCGCTCGCGGGCTGTGGCGGTGGTGGCGGCGGCCTCGTGGCGCCGCAGCCGTCGGGCCCTGCCGAGGTGGAGCCCAACGACAGCACGCCGACCTCGATGGGCACGCTGGGATCGGCGGATCTCGTGGTCACGGGCACGACGTCGAGCGACGCCGACGTGGACCTGTTCTCGTTCTCGATCCTCGTGCCCACCACGGTGCTCATCCAGCTCGACTGGAACAACGCGAACGACCTGCAGGTGGGCATCACGGACCTCGCCGGGATCATGGTGCGCGATGTGGACACGGACACGCGGCCCGAGGCGTGCACCGTGGGGCCGCTCGCCGCCGGCACCTACCGAGTGCGCGTGGGCTCGCGGAGTCCGGGCGCCACGGCGTACTCGCTGCGCGTGGGCCCGCGGTAGCGGCGGCCGCGGCGCGCGTCAGCGGCGCGGCCTGGCGGGCACGGGAGCGGCTCCCGGCGGCGGGGTGGCGGCGTTCTGCGCCAGGTGGATCGCCTCGAGCAATTCGCGCACGCGGTGCAGCAGCAGCAGCCCTTCGCCGCGCACGCGCAGCCCGAACTCACGGCCACTGAAGAACTCGGCCTGCCATCCGAGCCCGCCGACCACGCTGGCGATCTCACCGGGCTTGAGCGGGCGTCGCAGCGTCACCTCGGCCACGTTCTGGAACACCTTGAGGCTGTCCACCAGCGCGCCGCCACCCGAGGCGGCGTCGCCCGGGCCGCGGCCCAGCACGCGCACACGCCGCAGTTCCACCAGTGCCACGGCGGGCGGCGGCAGCGCGCCGAAGCGGTCGATCAGTTCCATGGTGAGGTCGTCGACGGCGTCGGCGGAGCGCGCCTCGGCGAGTCGGCGATAGAGCGCGAGCTTCTCGTGTTCGTCGGGCACGTACTCGTCGGGAAGGAACGCCGCCCAGTCGGTGAGCAGGCGCGGCTCGGGGCGCAGCGTCTCGGCCTCTCCCTTGAGCCCCGCGACGGCCTCCTCGAGCAGCTTCACGTACAGGTCGAACCCGAGCCCCAGGATGTGGCCGCTCTGCTCGGGCCCGAGCAGGTTGCCGGCACCGCGGATCTCCATGTCCTTCATGGCCACTTTGAACCCCACGCCCAGCTCGTCGAACTCCTCGATCACGCGCAGGCGCTTCTCGGCGTCCTCGGTGAGCACGCGGCGCGAGGGGACGAGCAGGTAGGCGTAGGCGCGGTGCGAGCTGCGCCCCACGCGGCCGCGCAGCTGGTAGAGCTGCGCCAGTCCCAGCGTGTCCGCGCGGTCCACGATGAGGGTGTTGACCGTGGGGATGTCGATGCCCGACTCGATGATCATGGTGGCCACGAGCACGTCGATGCGGCCCTCGGTGAACTCGAGCATCACCTCCTCGAGCTGATGTTCCCCGAGCTGGCCGTGCGCCACGCCCACGCGCACCTGCGGGATCAGCTCCTGCAGCATGGCGGCGGTGTTGTAGATCGTCTCGACGCGGTTGTGCACGTAGAACGCCTGCCCGCCGCGGTCGATCTCACGCAGGATCGCGTCGGTGATCACCTCGGAGTCGAACTCGGTGACCTCGGTGTGCACTGGGAGTCGGTTGGTCGGCGGCGTCTCGATCACGCTCATGTCGCGCGCGCCGGCGAGCGACAGGTTGAGCGTGCGCGGGATCGGCGTGGCGGTGAGCGCCAGCACGTCCACGGTGCGCGTCAACTGCCGGATGCGCTCCTTCTGGGCAACGCCGAAGCGGTGCTCCTCGTCGATCACCACGAGTCCAAGGTCGTTGAAGCGCACGTCCTTGCTCAGCAGCCGGTGCGTGCCGATCACGATGTCGACGCCCTTGTCGGCGATGCGTGCGATGACCGCCTTCTGCTCCTTGGCGCTGCGGAACCGCGAGAGGACCTCGACCTTGACCGGGAAGTCGGCCATGCGTTCGCGGAACGTGTGGCCATGTTGTTCGGCGAGGATCGTGGTGGGCACGAGCACCGCGACCTGCTTGCCGTCCTGCACGCACTTGAACGCGGCCCGGATCGCGACCTCGGTCTTGCCATAGCCCACATCGCCGCACACGAGGCGGTCCATGGGCGACTCGGTCTCCATGTCGCGGCGCACGTCCTCGATCGCGGTGAGCTGATCGGGCGTCTCCTGGTACGGGAAGCTGGCCTCGAGTTCGCGCTGCCACACGCTGTCGGGCTTGAACGCGAACCCGGGCAGTGCGCGCCGCGCGGCATAGGCGCGCAGCAGCTCCTCGGCCATGTCCTGGATCGCCTTGCGCGCGCGCGCCTTGGTCTTCTGCCATTGCACGCTGCCCAGGCTGTGCACCTGCGGCTTGGCCCCGTCACCGGCCGAGTAGCGCGAGACCAGCGAGAGCTGGTGCACGGGCACGAAGAGCAGGTCCTTGCCGGCATACGACAACTCCAGGCAGTCGGTCTCCTGTCCTGACAGCGTGAGCCGCTTCATGCCCTTGTACATGCCGACGCCGTGCTCTTCATGCACCACGAAGTCGCCCGGCTTCAGGGCGCCCAGTTCCGCGGCGGTCAGTCCACCCGTGCGGCGCGAGCGGCGGCGGCGGCGGCGATAACGGTCGAAGATCTCGTGGTCGGTCAACACGGCGAGACCGGCGCTCTTCCAGGTGAATCCCGCGCTCACCAGCCCCACGCCCAGCGAGGCACCGGTGATGCCGAGCATCTCCGACAGGCGGTCGCGCTGGCCCGGGTTGTCGCACAGCACGACCGGCGCCACGTCCTGCGTCTGCAGGAACGCGAGGTGGTCGCGCAGCCGCTCCACGGATCGGTGCAGCGGCTCGGCCTGCTGGCAGTCGACCACGATCAGGCGTGCGTAGCGCTGCGCCTCGCCAGTCAGCGCCACGGCCCCCAGCAGGTCGCACCCGCGGCTCGTCTCGGCGAACCGTGTCCACTCGCTCTCGGGCAGGAACAGATGTTCGGGTGGCGAGACGAGCGGGTAGTGGGCGCGCGTCTGCTCGAATCGCCGCACGACGTCGGCGCTCAGCGCCTCGGCGCGCTCGGCGAGGGCGTCGGGCTCCTCGAGCACGACGATCGTGTCGTCGGGCAGGTAGTCGAACAACGTCTCGGGATCGGGTTCGTAATAGCTGGCGAAGCGCTCCATGCCCTCGTGGAACAGCGCCGCGCCACCGCGCGAGTTCTCATCTCCCGCCTCACGCAGTCGTTCGGCGATCGCGGCGGCGTTCTGCGGCTCGACCAGGATCTCGAACCGCGGCAGCAGCCGGGCCCCGGCGAGTTGTTCGAGCGAGCGCTGCGTGCCCACATCGAAGCGCCGCAGCGAGACGAGCGTGTCGCCATCGAACTCGAGCCGGAGCGGATCGCTCTGCCCCGCGGGCCACACATCGAGGATGCCGCCGCGGCGCGCCATGTGCCCCACGGCCTCCACCTCGGGGAACCGCTCGTAGCCCATGTAGACGAGTCGCTCGGTGAGCGCGGCCGGATCGAAGTCGCCGTTCACACGCAGTTCCACGCTGGCGCGCGCGAGCGTGTCGCGCCGCGGCAGCTTCTGGAGCACGCCGCGCACCGTGGTGAGCAGCACGCCGTCGAACGGCGCGGCTCCGGAGCGTGCTGCCGCGAGCCGCGCCAGGGTCTCGAGCCGCTCCGCGGTGATCGCGGGGTGGGGCGAGGTGTCGTCGTAGGGCGCCGTGTCGGGTTCGGGCAGCGCCAGCGTGGCGCCGCGGCCACGGAAGTACTCGAGGTCGTCGCGGAAGGATTCGAACACCTCGGTGTCGCGGCCATCGCGCGAGCGCTCCCGCCGGTGCGGCACCACGCAGAGCACAGGGCGGCCGAGTTCGCGCTGCAGCCAGGCCACGAGGTAGGCGCGTGAGGATCCGGCGAGCCCGCGCATCGCCACACGCTCGAGCCGGCCGGTCCCGTCCTGCCGGCCCCAGCCGCCGCGCAGCATCTCGAGCAGCTCGCGCGCCTCGGGGCTCTGCCCGGCGTGGCGTGCGAGCGACTCGGCGAGCGGATCGGGCACGTAGACGTCGGTGGCGGTCATGGTCCCGGGAGGGGGCGGCGAACGG
>CADEFY010000129.1 GCA_902826705.1 uncultured bacterium | reverse complement strand
GGCGGCCGGGGCCGACCGGCACAGTGGGGATGGGAGGGGGAGGAGCACGGCTCGGCGACGCCCGCCCGACCTCGGTCGGGGAGGCGGCGCGCCAGCGTGCTGCTGCGCCCCGGGGGCCCACTCGCCCACGGGGCGTTCCCGTCCCCATCGGAGACCATGGCCAGATCCCCCGACGAGACCGTCTTCATGCGGCGCGCGCTGAGCCTGTGCGAGCGCGGCCGCGGGCGCGTCGCGCCCAACCCGCCGGTCGGCGCCGTCGTCGTGCGCGACGGTCGGGTGGTGGGCCGGGGCTGGCATCGTGCGCTCGGCGCCCCGCACGCCGAAGTCGAGGCCCTCGCCCAGGCTGGCCAGCGCGCGCGTGGCGCGACGCTCTACTGCACCTTGGAGCCCTGTGACCATCATGGCCGCACGCCGCCCTGCACCGAGGCGGTGATCGCCGCCGGCATCCGCCGGTGCGTGATCGCGTTGCGCGACCCGCACCGGATCGTCGACGGCCGGGGGCTGCATCGCCTCCGTGCCGCCGGGGTGCGCTGCGAGGTGGGGATGCTCGCCGACGAGGTGAGCCAGGTCATGCGCGGCTATCTGCTCGCGCAGACCGAGCGCCGGCCGCGCGTCACGTGGAAGGTGGCCATGACGCTCGATGGCCGCATCGCCGACGCGCACGGGCGTTCGCAGTGGATCACCGGATCCGAGGCGCGGCGTCGCGGCCACGTGCTGCGCGCCACCGCGGACGCGATCCTGATCGGACTCGGCACGCTGCGCGCCGACGATCCGCGGCTCACCGCCCGTCTGCCGGACCGAAGCGTGCCACAGCCGCTGCGGGTGCTGTGCGATTCCCAGCTGCGCGCACCGCTCTCGGCCCGACTCTTCTCCCGGGCGCTCGCGCGCCACACGGTGGTGGCCTGCGCCCGCGACGCCTCCCACGCGCGCGAGCGCGCGCTGCGCGCGCGCGGCGTCGAGGTGTGGCGCCTGGCCGCGAGCCGCGGGCATGTCTCGCCGCGCGCGGTGGCCCGCGCGCTCGCGGCCGCTGGACGCCACGAGGTGCTGCTCGAGGGCGGCGCCACGCTCGGCGCGGCATGGTTGCGCGCCGGACTCATCGACGACCTCGCGCTGTTCGTCGCGCCGCGCATCCTGGGGGACGGGCTGGCGTGGTGCGCGCCAATCGGAACCACGCTCGCGACCGCTCCCGAGGGCCGAGTCCAGCGCGTGGAGCGGCTCGGGGAGGACACGATGCTCACCCTCACGCTCGCGAGGCGCTGATGTTCACCGGACTCATCGAGGAGGTCGGCCGCATCCACAGCGTCGTGGCCACCGCCGCGGGACGGCGACTCTGGTTCGAGGCCGAGCAGGTGCTCACGGATGCACGCATGGGCGACAGCATCGCGTGCGACGGCTGCTGTCTGACCGTGGTGGAGTCGCGCGCGGGCCGGTTCGCCGCTGAGGCGGTCCCGGAGACGCTCCGCGTCACCACGCTCGGTACGTGGGAGCCCGGACAGCGCGTCAACCTCGAGCGTTCCCTGCGATTCGACCAGCGGCTCGGCGGACACCTCGTGCAGGGCCATGTCGACGGCGTGGGCGAGGTCGCTGACGTACGGGCCGAGGGCGATGGCAAGCGCATCACGATCGCGCTGCCCGCCGAGCTCGAGCGCTTCGTGGCGCACAAGGGCTCGCTCGCCGTGGACGGCGTGAGTCTCACCGTGGCGGCCGTGCGCGATGGGCACTGCGAGATCGCGTTGATCCCCCACACGCTGAAGGCGACGACCGCGGGGGAGTACGCCACGGGCCGCCGCGTGAATCTCGAAGTGGACCTCATGGCCCGCTATCTCGCGCGCATGCTCGAGATGGACCGGGCTGGAAGCGGAGGCAGGTGATGCCGCGCCGAACGAAGTCAGCGACCCGTCCTGCGGCGAAGCGCGCCGCGCGGCCGGAGCGGAGGGCGCCGGCGCGAGCCCGCGCCCGCGCGACCTCCGACCGCTTCCTCACCGTCGAGCAGGCGCTGGTGCAGATCCGGGCGGGGCGCATGGTCATCGTGGTCGATGACGCCGAGCGCGAGAACGAAGGCGACCTCGTGTTCGCCGCCGAGAAGTCGACGCCGGCCATGGTCAACTTCGCGGTCACGCACGGGCGCGGCATCCTCTGCGCCGCGCTCGAGTCCGATCTCGCCGACCGGCTCGACCTGCAGTTGATGAGCGGGGACAACACCTCCAAGTTCGGCACGCCGTTCACAGAGTCCGTCGACGCGCGCCGTGGCACGTCCACGGGAACGAGCGCGTTCGACCGAGCACGCACGCTGCGAGCGCTGGCGGCGCCCCGCGCACGTCCTTCGGACTTCGTGCGCCCCGGGCACATCTTCCCGCTCCGTGCCGTGCCCGGGGGCGTGCTGCGACGTGCGGGGCACAGCGAAGCGGGGCCCGACCTGTGCCGGCTCGCGGGCCTGCGCCCCGCGGCGGGGATCTGCGAGATCCTGGCCTCCGACGGATCCATGATGCGGCTGCCCGAGCTCGAGCGGTTCGCCCGCACGCACGGGCTCGGCATCCTCACCATCCGCGACCTGATCGCACACCGCCGCCGCCGCGAGCAGCTCGTCCGGCGCGTGCTGCAGGTGCCGATCCCGACGCCCGAGGGACGGTTCGATCTGCATCTCTACGAGAGTCTGCTCGATGGCGACCTTCACATCGCGCTCGTCAAGGGACGCGTCCGCGGCAGGCAGCCCGTGCTCGTGCGGGTGCATTCGCAGTGTCTCACGGGCGATGTGTTCGGTTCGCAGCGATGCGACTGCGGTCCACAGTTGCACGCGGCGATGCGTGCGATCCAGAGACGCGGCGCGGGCGTGGTGCTGTACCTCCGGCAGGAAGGGCGCGGCATCGGCCTGGCCAACAAGCTGCGCGCCTACCAGCTCCAGGATCGCGGCTATGACACGGTGACCGCCAACCTCAAGCTCGGATTCCCGGCGGACCTGCGCGACTACGGGATCGGCGCGCAGATCCTGGCCGATCTCGGGCTCAGCCGCATCGAACTGCTCACCAACAACCCGCGCAAGGTGGTGGGGCTCGAGGCGCACGGGCTCTCGATCGTCGGCCGCGCGCCCCTGCAGGTCCCGGCGACCAAGCACAATCGCCGGTATCTTTCGACCAAGCGCGATAAGCTGGGCCACCTGCTGGAACTCACCCTGATCGAGGAGCGGAAGTGACGGAGCTGCCCACCGAGACCGACGCGAGCGGGCTGCGTTTCGTGCTGGTCGCCGCGCGATGGAACGAGGCGGCGGTCCGCCGCATGGTCGACGCGGCGCTCGACACGCTGCGCCGGCAGGGCGCCTCGGATGCCACGCTCGCGCTGTGGTGGGTGCCCGGCAGTTTCGAACTGCCGCTGGCGGCGCAGTGGGCTGCTCGTGGCGGAGCCGACGCGGTGCTGGCGTTCGGCGTCGTGCTGCGCGGTGAGACCGAGCACTTCCGGCTCGTCTCCGAGGCGGCCAGCGAGGGACTGATGCAGGCCGCGCTCACCACGGGCGTGCCCGTGCTCGATGGCGTGCTGTCGGCGCACGATGTCGCCCAGGTGGAGGCACGGACCGGCGGCGCGATGGGCAACGTCGGCTCGCAGATCGCCCTCGCGGCGATCGCCATGGCGCGGCTGCGCCACCAGGTCGTGCCGCGATGACGCTGCGACGCAGAGCCCGAGAGGTCGCGTTCCGCGTCGCCTACCAGGCGGAGTCGGCGGGCGACTCGTTCGCGCTCGCGTGGACCGCGCGGCAGGAGGAGGAGAAGCTCAACGACGACCAGCGTGAACTCGTGGCCGACGTCGTGGCGATGCTCGAGTCCCGTGGATCCGAGGTCGACGATGCGCTGAGGGGCGCGGCCGAGCGCTGGCCGCTCGAGCGGCTCGCCGCCACCGACCGCGCCGTGCTGCGTGTGGCGCTCGCCGAGGTCATGGCGCGCCCGGGAACGCCCGTCCGCGTGATCATCGACGAGGCGATCGACGTGGCGCGCACGTTCGGGAGCGCGGAGTCGGGACGCTTCGTGAACGGTGTGCTCGACCGGGCCGCACGCGCGCTGCGCCCGGAGGAGTTCTGATGCGCTTGGCGATCGTCTCCGACGTCCACGGCAATCTCGAGGCGCTGGACCGCGTGCTCGAGGACATCGACCGCCGCGCGCCCGACGCGGTCTTCTGCCTGGGGGACTTCGTCGGCTACGGTGCCGCTCCCAACGAGTGCATCGAGCGGCTCCGCCCACGCATCGAGGGCGCTGTGGCGGGGAACCACGACCTCGCCGCGTGCGGCCGCATCCGGCTGGGCTATTTCAACCCCGATGCTGCGGAGGCCGCACGCTGGACGACACGGGCACTCACGCCCGAGCATCTCGAGTACCTCCGCGAACTGCCGCTCGCCATGTCGTGGCGCGGCGCCTGCGTCGTGCACGCCTCGCCGGCGGAGCCCAGCGAGTGGCACTACGTGTTCACTCCCAACGAGGCTCACCACGAGATGCAGCACTGCCATGAGCCGATCTGCTTCATCGGCCACTCGCACGTGGCAGGGGCCTTCGAGATCGACGGCGAGTTCGCGCCACGGCGACCGGAGAGCCTCGTGCGCATGCGGCCCGGCATGCGCTATCTGGTCAACGTGGGCAGCGTCGGACAACCGCGGGACGGCGACCCGCGCGCGGCCTACCTGTGGTGGGACACCGAGGCGTCCACGCTCGAGCACGTCCGACTCGAGTATGACATCGCGGGCGCCATGGCGCGGATCCGCGCCGCTGGGCTGCCGGCGTTCCTCGCCGAACGACTGCGAGTGGGCCAATGAACGCACCGCGCAGCTCCACGCTCGAACACTGGGAGTCCTACTGGAAGGGGCATCAGCAGGACATCGAGGACACGTATTCCACAGGCGGAAGACTGGTTCGCGAGGTCCTGGCGGATGGTCCCGTCGAGGGTCGCTGGGTCATGGAGATCGGCGCCGGTTCAGGGCGTGACCTGCTCGAGCTCGCGGCGCAGGGCGCGCGCGGGCTGGTGCTGGACTATTCGCCCGCATCGCTGCAGCTGGTCCGGGCACAGGCCGAAACGCGGGGCATCCCCGTGATGCTGGTCCAGGCGGATGCGACGCGCATGCCGTTCCGCGATGGCGCGATCGACGTGTCGTTCCACCAGGGACTGCTCGAGCACTTCCGAGACCCGATGCCCCTGCTGCGCGAGAACGCGCGGATCACGCGTCCTGGCGGCCGAGTGCTGGTCGACGTGCCGCAGACGTGGCACCTCTACACACTGATGAAGCAGATGCTGATCGCGCTCGACCGCTGGTTCGCGGGGTGGGAGACGCAGTTCACCGTGGGCCGGCTCGAGACCTGTTGTCGAGAAGCGGGGCTCGAGGTGGTGCGCACCTACGGCGACTGGATGGTCCCGGGACTCGCGTATCGCGTGTTCCGCGAAGTGCTCAAGCGAGGGCTCGGCGTGCGGCTGCCGCTGCACCCGCAGGGCCCGCGCGCATGGTCCGCGGGCTGGGAGTCGCTGCGCGGCTGGCTGCGCGGCCAGCGCTGGGCGCTCCACACCTGCCACGTCATCGGGACCGTCGGCCGCAGGCGATGAGCCGCCACCTGCTCGCCGTCAACTTCCGCGATCCGCACCACCCCGAGGCGGGCGGTGCGGAGCTCCATCTGGAGGAGATCCTGCTCGAGGCCGTCCGGCGCGGCTGGCGCGTGACGTGGCTCGCGAGCGGGTTCGTGGGCGGCCCGCCCGAGGCCGAGCACCGCGGGATGCGGCTGCTGCGGCGAGGGGACTGGTGGGACTTCAACCTGCACGTGCCGGCGATGTTGCGCGGCGAGTTCTCGGGCAGCGGCCGGCCGGATCTCGTGGTCGAGGACATCAACAAGGTGCCGTGCTTCTGTGCGCAGTGGACTTCCGCGCCCGTGCACGCGATCGTGCCGCACCTGTTCGGGACGACGGCGTTCCAGGAGGCGCCCGCTCCGATCGCCGCCTACGTCGTCGCCCTCGAGGCGCTCATCCCGTGGGCGTACCGCCGCTCGCGCTTCCTCGCGATCTCGGAGAGCACGCGCGATGACCTGGTCTCGCGCGGCATCCCGCGCGAGCGCATCGACGTCGTGCACTGTGGGCTCGACCACGCCCGCTACCGGGTGGATGCCGCGATCACGGACGCCCCCACGCCCACGCTCCTCTACGTGGGCCGGCTGCGGCGCTACAAGGGAGTCGAGTGGGTGCTGCGCGCACTGCCCGCCGTGCGCGCGCGCGTGCCGGGCGTGCGGCTCGAAGTGATCGGGGACGGTCCGCACAAGGCGGCGCTCGAGGCGCAGGCCGTTCGCCTGGGAGTGGCGGAGGCCGTGGACTTCCTGGGATTCGTGCCCGGCCCGGACAAGGTGCGGCGCATGCAGCGCGCGTGGGCCGTGGTGCAACCGAGCCCCAAGGAGGGCTGGGGCCTCACGGTCGTCGAGGCTGGGGCGTGCGGCACGGCCGTCGTGGCCGCCGACAGCCCGGGGCTGCGCGACTCCGTGCGGCGCGACGAGACGGGCCTGCTGGTGCCGTACGGGGATGACTCGGCCATGGCCGACGCGCTCGCGCGCGTGCTGCTCGATGCGGATCTGCGTGCGCGTCTCGGAGGCGCTGGAGTCGCGTGGGCGGACCGGTTCCGCTGGGACGATTGCGCGCGCCGTTCGCTCGATGCGCTCACGGCGGGAGTCGCGTCGTGACCGCACCGGGCGCTTCTCGCCGGGCCGGTCTGCTGCTGGCGATCAAGCTCGCGATCAGCGTCGTGCTGTTCGCCTGGCTGTTCCAGCGCGTGCGCTGGGACCATGTCCGCGCCACGCTCGAGCACGCCCGCGTCGAGTGGCTGCTGGGTGCGTTCGTGCTGCTCGTGGCCAGCAACGTGCTCGGCACATACCAGTGGAACCGTCTGCTGCGGGCCGTGGACATCGATCTGCCGTTCTGGAAGGTCGTGGCCTACTACCATGTCGGCTTGTTCTGGAACAACTTCCTGCCGGCCAACGTCGGCGGCGACCTGGCGCGCATCGCCGATGCCGCACGCGCGGGATCGAGTCGTGCGACCGCGTTCTCCACCGTGATGCTCGACCGCATCATCGGCACGGTGGCCCTCGGCGCGCTCGCCGTGGTGACCACGCTGCCCGCGATCGACCACTTCCACCTCGCGGCGGTCTACGCGGGCGTGCTCGGGTTCTTCGTGCTCGCCACATCGGTCCTGTGGGCGGTGCTGCAGCCCACTGCGATGGTGCTGCTCGAGCGGCTGCTGTCCGCGATCGGGCTCGGCCGCCTTCGCCCGGCGCTCGAGGACATGGGCCGCCGCATGACGGCGTTCCGCGGTCAGCGGCGCATGCTCGCGCAACTGCTGGTCGTCGCGCTCGTCGTGCAGGTGATGCGCGTGTTCGTGCACGTGGTGGTGGCGCACGCACTCGGCCTGCACATCCCCTTGACCTACTTCTTCCTTTTCGTGCCGCTCCTGGCGGTGATAGTCTCGCTGCCCATCTCATTGAACGGCATCGGGGTACGAGAGGGAGCGGGCATCGTCCTGTTCGGGCTCGTGGGGCTCGCACGCGAGAGCGCGTTCCTGTTGCAGTTCACCACCTACCTCGTCGCCGTCGCCGTCAGCCTGATCGGCGGGATCGTGTTCCTGGTGCGCATCCCTCGCCGGCGCGCTGACGCCCGACTCTCGCGGAGGTCCGCCGAATGATCAAGAGCCAGCGCGTCGCCGGGCTCGTCTTCCTCGTGGTCACGCTCCTCACGGCGGTCGTCTACTTCCTCACGCTGTATCCCACGGTCCCGTTCTGGGACGCCGGTGAGTTCATCGCGGTCTCGCGGATCCTCGGCATCCCGCATCCGCCCGGCACGCCACTCTATGTGCTGATCGGCCGCATCGCGACGATGGTGCCGTGGGCGAGCATCGCCGAGCGCGTGAACGCCCTCTCGGCGGTCGCCGGCGCGCTCGCCGTGGGCCTGACCTACCTGACCACGCTGCGCCTGATCCGCAGGGCGCAGGGCGAGTCGCGCGCCACGTGGCACGAGGTCGTGGCGCATGTCGGC
>CADEFY010000128.1 GCA_902826705.1 uncultured bacterium | reverse complement strand
GCGGCCGCGCGGAGCGCGATCAGGCCCATCGGGGCGAGTGCCATGGTGCGGGGCTCGGGCACCGGGCGGACCGGATCGTCCCCGTCGTTGCCACGACCATGACGGCCACGGCGGCCCATGTCAGAGTCGGCGTTGCCCAGATCATGCCCGCCGCGCTGCGGCGAGTTCTGGATCGTCTCATCGGATCCGGCCTCGTCCTGGGCGCGCACGGCGACCGGGGCGGACAGGGCGGCGATCGCCGCGAAGGCAGCCAGCAGAGTCACGAACTTCTTCATGGGGTCGGTCTCCCAAGGGGACATGAGGCATGGGGGGGCGGGTGTGCCCATGACCTGTGCAACTGCCGGGCCGATCCCCCCGATGCCGTGTAAGCTGTTGCCGCCCTTGGGTTCCCCAGCCTGGCGCGGGCCGCGGCGCGATTCGGCTTCGGGGGGATCCACCAGAACCGTAGCCTGCACCGACACCCCCGCCGGGGGACCGCACCCAGCCTGGAGCGCCGACGTGCCCGAACCGCCCGATCCGATCGGCCAGTGTCGCACCTGCCGGCATGCGCAGACTGTGCGCACGCCGCGCAGTGTGTTCTGGCTCTGCAGCCGCTCGCGCACCGAGCCGGAGTTCCCGCGCTACCCGCGCCTGCCGGTCCGCGACTGCCCCGGCTTCGAGCCCGCCCCGGATGCGACGCCGCCCGAGGCCGAGGGGCCGCGGGCGGCGGAGGAGGGCGAGGGCTGAGGAGCGGTGGGGCTAGGGCAGCACCGCGATCCGCGCATGGCGCGTGACGCCCGCGCCCTCGAGCCGGACGAAGTAGAGCCCCGCGGGCACCGCACGGCCTGCGGCATCGGACGCGCGCCACACGAGCCCATGGCGCCCCGCGGCCCACACGCCGTCAGCGAGGGTGGCGACGCGACGGCCCGAGAGGTCGTGCACGGTGAGCGCGATGCGCGCCGCCTGCGGCAGGTCGAACGCGAGCGTGGTGCTGCGGCGCAGGGGGTTGGGGCTCGGCGCGTGCAGCGCGAACGCCGTGACCGGCTCGCCCACGGCCAGCCCGCCGTTGGTCACGCGCGCGCGCAGCGTCACGATGAGCGGCGACTGCGCCGTGGCGCCGGGCAGCGGCTCGTCGGCCGACGCGATCGTGAGCGTGGCCTCGTAGGTGCTGTCGAGCGTGGCCCCCGAGGCATCGAAGTGCAGCGGCAGCGTCTGGCCCACGTCGGAGAGCAGCGCGGGCGTGAAGCCGCCGGGGATCGAGAAGCGGTCGTGTCCGCCGATGATCGCGGCACTCGACGTGGCCAGCCGCGCCTGCAGCGCGTCGAAGCCCAGGTTGTGCACACGCACGCCGGCGTCGGTGAACTCCCCGGCCAGGTGCTCGCCGAAGTCCACGAGCTGGCTGGTGACGAGCGCGGCCGAGTCGAGCGACGCAGCCGCGTGGTCGAGCACACGGCCGGAGAGCTGCACCTGCTTGGCGGTCGTGTCCACGTCGTCGCTGTTCACCGTGAGCGTGCCGGACTTGAGGCCGACACTCGCCGCCGACATGGTGAGCGAGTGCACGTTGCCCAACGCGCCCGCCGCGGCTTGGAACGTGCCGGCCGGCGCCCCGAAGCCGGAGGGCGCGGTGAGCGTGTAGTCCAGCTCGTCGCCGGGCACGGGCGCGCTGTTGGCGACGACCAGGTCCAGTGTGGGGGCGCCGCCCACGATCGCGTCGCCGAACGCGAGCGCATGCGCGGCGGCGACGCGTGCCGGAAGCTGCAGCGTCATGATCACGGGCAGGTGGTCCGCGGACTGGCGCAGCGCCGATGCGACGACATTGCCCACGGCGAAGTTCGTGTTGGAGTCGATGTTGTCGTTGTAGTGGAAGCCGTCGTTGCCGAACGCGCCGTAGCCGCCCGGCAGCAGGCCCGGCACCACGTCCAGCCCCTCGCCGTTGAACAGGTTGGTGCTGCCGAGGATCATGTCGAATCGGTCATCCATGCCGCCCCCCGAGAACCCCGCTGTGCAGCCGCTGGTGTTGCAGGGGCACTGCGTGTGGTGGATCGCGTTCGACGGGCTCTGCCACGTGGCGGTCATGCTGATCGGATCCTGCATGCGGCCGTCGTTGTCCGCCTGCGACTCGGTGAGGCGGATGTAGCCGCCCTCCCACGCGCCGTAGAAGTTCATGTCGCCCATGAGCAGCAGATTGGTGCCGGCGATCGCGGCGTTCATGTGATTGCGGATGTCGGTGCACTCCTGCCGGCGGGTGGTGGAATCGGCAGGGGTGATGGCCGGATTGCCCGCCTTGAGGTGTGCCGAGTACACGCGGAACTGCGAGGCCGCGGTGCGATAGCCATTGGGCCGGATGACGGCCACCAGCACGTCGCGCGGACCGGCGGTGCCGAGCGCGACCAGGTTGGAGTGCGTCACCTTGAGCGAGTCGTAGTACAGCGCGCTCTCGGTGCTCGCGATGAACGTGGCGGCGCCGCCCTTCCAGACCTTGCCGGGCCACGCGGCCCGCAGCACGTTGGCGAACGAGTCCGCCCCGGCCGACGTCTTGAGCTCCTGCACCATGAGCACGTCGGTGTCCAACCCGGACATCGCCGTGCGGAAGTGCACCTGCCGCGCGGTGAAGTTCAGGTTCGGATAGTCGAGCAGGTTCCAGGTGGTCACACGCAATGCGTGTGCAGGGGCCGTCATCGCACCGACCGCGAGCATCGCGATCCACCACGGCAGTCGTCTCACGGCAGCCTCCTCGCCCCTCCGCGGACCTGCGGCGGGGATCATGGTGACCCGAACTCTCAGCGCACGACCGCGAGGCGCGCCGTCGCGGTCGTGCCACTCGCGGTGGTCATGCGGACGAAGTAGAGGCCCGCGCCGGCCGGACGGCCCGCCGCGTCGCGGCCCGACCAGCTCAGGTGATAGCGGCCGGCCGCCAGTGGCGCATCGAGCAGCGTGGCGACGCGGCGGCCTGCCAGGTCGAGCACGTCGAGCGACACGGCCTCCTCGCGCGCCAGTTCGAAGCGGATCGTGCTCGCCTCGCGCAGCGGGTTCGGTGCGGGCGCGAGCAGCCGCGTGGCGACGGGCGGAGCCGCGCCGCCCACCGCCACCGTGCCACCGTCCTCCACCGTGGCGCGCAGCAGCAGCGTGACGTCGGCCACAGGGGCCGCACCGGGAAGCGCCTCATCGGCGCCGGTGAGCGTGAGCGTGGCTTCGTAGAGCGAGTCGGGCGTGGCGCCCGCGCCGTCGAACGTGACCGTGTAGGTGCGGCCCACCGTTCCGATCGAGCCCGGCTCGAAGGGTGGCGCGAGCGCGAAGCGCGCCTCTCCGCCCGCGATCGCAGCGCCGGTCAGGCGCAGCAGCGCCTGCAGCGCGTCGAACCCGCGGTCGTGCACCCGGAACGCCAGCGCCGGATGCTCGCCGGCCGCTGCGCTGCCGAAGTCGAGCGTGCCGCTGCTCTGCGCCAGCAGCGAGTCGAGCGACGCCTCCGCATGCCGCAGCACGGTGCCGGAGAGTGCCGTGGTGCGTGTGGGCTGGTCGGGGTCGTCGGACGTCGTGACCAGGTCGCCCGCTCGCACGCCGGGCGTGGCGGTGTCCATCGTGACCGCGTGCTGCGCCGACGCACCCTCTGCGACATTGAACGGACCGCTCGCCACGGCGAATCCCGAAGGCGCGGCGAGCGTGTAATCGAGCGCGTCCAGCACGTCGAGGGGCGCTGACGCATCGGCCACGGTGACCTCGAGCGACGGCGCCGCCGCGCCCACGATCACGCGTCCGAACGCCAGTGCGGGGGTCACACTGCCGCGGGCCGGCAACTGCAGGTCGACGCGGATCGGCAGGTGATCGGACGAGTTGACGAGCGCGGCCGCGTACGCGGCGCCCTCGGGGATCGTGGGCGCATCGGTCATGTTGAGGTTGTAGTGCAGCCCGTCGTTGCCGACCGGCTTGTACGTGGCGGCGAGCAGCTCGTAGCGCTGTCCGTCGCGCCATGCCTGCGTGGGCAGGAACATGTCGAAGCGGTCGTCGACCCCGCCCGTGGCCCAGCCGCCCGGGCACGTGTTGCACGGGCTCTGCGTGTGGATCGCCGCGAGCGATGCCGTGTTCCAGGTGATCGCCGGCGCGTTCAACGGGTCGTAGAGCCGGCCGTCATCGTCGGCCTGCGCCTCGAGCAGCTTGACGAACGCCGCCTCGGCACCGCTGTAGATGTTGTAGTCGCCCGCCACGATCGCGTGCGTGCCCGCCGGGTAGGCGTTCATCGTGTCACGCAGACCGGTGGCCTCGCGCAGCCGCTGCGCCACGTTGCTCGAACCCGTGGACGACTTGAGGTGCAGCGACAGGAGCCGGAACTCGGCCGCGTCGCTCGCATACTCGACCGGGCGCAGGCGGTACTCCGCCACGAGCCGCGTGAGATCGACGGACACGTAGAAGTGCCGCACGCCCAGGAGCTGCACGCGCGAGGGCTTGTAGAAGAGCGCGTTGTCGGTGTCGCTGCCATCCGTGAACGGCGCGGCGGCCCACTGGCCGGGCTCGAGCGTGTTCAGCACGCCCGAGAGGAACAGGTCCACGCCCGCCTGCGACTGCATCTCCTGCACTACCACGAGGTCTGCGCCGAGCGGCTGGAGCAGCGTGCGGAAGTACGGGTTGCGCGTGTTGGCGTTGAGCGCGCCGGTGGAGCTGAGGCTCGGGTAGTTGAGGATGTTGTAGTTGACGATCCGCAGGGCATGCGCCGGGGCCGCGGCACAGAGGAGCACCGCCGTCGCGAGGCACACGCACCACGCGGGCGTCCGGTCCGGCTCGGGGGCCATTCGGGGACTCCTCGGCTGTGATGTGGGTTCGGCGGCGCCAAGTGTAGCGCGCCGGATCGCCGCCGGGCGAGCCTCATGGCGGATCGGGACCGCGCTGGGTGCCGCCCCGGCCGCGGGGAGCGTGCATCCTGCACGGCGCCCGCGCGGGCAAGTGCCGGTCAATGAGGCGGCTCCCTCAAGCGCCGTGATGCGTGCTCCGATACTCGGAGCGTGGCGTTCCGACCCCCGGCACCGACGCCGGACGTGGTCCCTCTCTCGGGTGTCCTGTCCGCGCTCTCGTTCGCCCTCGATCTGACCGAGGGCCAGCCGATGGGGCATACCCTGCGCGCCTGTCTCATCGCCATGGAGCTGGGAGAGCGGCTCGGGCTGCCGCTCGCGCAGCGACGCGACCTCTACTACGCCGCGCTGCTCAAGGACGTCGGGTGTTCCTCCAACGCCGCGCGCGTGTTCTCGCTGTTCGGCGCCGACGATCGCGCGATGAAGTCGGCTCGCATGCGGGTGGACTGGAGCCAGTACTTCCGCGCCGTGTTCTTCGGCCTCGCGCAGGCCGCCCCGGGCGCGTCATGGGGCGAACGCGCCAAGCGCATCGCCTCGCTCGCGCAGCAGGGCCCGGGCGTGGCCGCGGAGTTGGTACGGCTGCGCTGCGAACGCGGTTCGCAGATCGTGCTCACGCTCGGCATGGGGCCGGCTGCGGCGCGTGCGGTGCGTGCGCTCGATGAGCACTGGGACGGCCACGGACACCCGGACGGCCTGGCGGGGGATGCGATCCCCCTCGAGGCGCGCATCCTCGGACTGGCGCAGACGCTCGAGGTGTTCACCATGCGGGGCGGGCCCCAGGCGGGGCTGCAGGTGCTGCGCGAACGTGCCGGGCGCTGGTTCGACCCCGTGGTGGTCGACGCCAGCCGCGGGCTCGAGCCGAACCTGCTGGCATGGATGAACCACGACACCGCCGAGCTGCATGCCGCGGTGCGCGAGGCGGAGCCGGGTGGCGCTGCACTGCTCGCCACGCATCGCACGGTCGACCGCGTCGCCGAGGCGTTCGCGAGCGTGGTGGACGCCAAGTCGCCGTTCACGGGAGCGCATTCGCTGCGCACGGCGCAGATCGCGGTGAGCGTGGCGCAGACGCTCGGCTGGGATGCGGCCGCCATCGCCGACCTGCGGCGCGCGGCGCTGCTGCACGACCTGGGCAAGCTGGCCGTGCCCAACCGGATCCTCGACAAGCCCACCGCGCTCACCGCGCCCGAGTGGGAGGTGATGCGCCTGCATGCGTTCCACACCGAGCGGATCCTGGGGCACATCGACGGGTTCGAGGGATTCGCGTTCGCTGCTGCGGCGCATCACGAACGGCTCGATGGCAGCGGTTACTGTCGCGGTCTGCGCGGCGTGCAGATCCCGACGCTCGCGCAGGTGCTGGCCGTGGCCGACGTCTACGACGCGCTCTCGGCCGAGCGGCCGTACCGCGGCCCCATGGCGCCGGCCGATGCGCTGGCGCTGATGCATCGCGACCGCGGCACCGGACTGGAGCCCTTCATGCTCGATGCGCTGCGGAGCTGCACGCTCGGCGGATGCACGCGGAACGCGATCGACGACGCCTCGCGCGAGGCGGCGTAGGGCGCTGCTACAGCCCCACGAGCCGCGCCATCGCCAATGCGGCCACCGCGAGGAACGCCCACTGGGCGGCGCCCGCGGCGATCGGCGCCCAGCCCGCGGCCTTCAGGTCATGGAAGCCCGTCTGCAGTCCCACGCCCGCCATGCCCACGCACAGCAGCCACAGGTCGGCGCGGCGGATCGCATCGAGCCATGGCGCGGGCACGAGTCCGCTGCTGTTGACGCCGGCGAACACCACGAACATCACCAGGAACCACGGCACCGCTGAGACTCTCGCCTCTCCTGCGCCCCCGCGCTGCCGCAACCACCAGGCGAGCGCGAACACCACCGGTGCGAGCAGCGTGATGCGCGTGAGCTTGACCACCGTGGCCACGCTCTTCGCCTGTTCGCTGTAGCCCGATGCGGCCGCCACGACCTGCGCCATCTCATGCAGCGTGGCGCCGTCCCAGAGCCCGAACGCGAAGTCGCCCATGCCGAGCGCCCGCCCGATCCACGGGTAGATCACGATGCCCACCGTGCCGAGCAGCGTGATCACACCCAGCGCCACGGCCGAGTCGCGCTTCTCGGCCTGCACCACGCTGTCGGCGGCCACCACGGCCGACGCGCCGCAGATGGCGCCGCCCACGCCGAGCAGCAGCGCGAGCTTCTCGGACACGCCGAGCCGCCGCGCGACCCACCAGCCGAACCACAGCGCGGCGCCGGTGGAGACCACCACGACCGCCAGCGCCGGCGCGCCGATGCGCGCGATCTCGCCCAGCGACAGTCGGAAGCCCAGGCCCGCCACCGCCCAGCGCAGCAGTGGGCGCTGCGCGACGCGTATGCCGGGCAACGTCCACGCGGGCAGGCGCATGAACGAGGTGAGCGCCATGCCGGCCAGGATCACGAGCAGCAGCGCCGAGAGGTGGAGCGTGTCGCGAAGCAGCGGGGACTCGGCGCTCATGAGCGCGGCTGAGGCGAGCAGCGCGCAGACGATGAGACCGGGGAACGCCTCGCGCAGTCGCTTCACGCTGCGGTGTACGAGAGTTCCCGGTACTTGCGCAGCCAGCCGCCCTCGACGGGCTCGAACACGTGGCAGTGGTTCATCTCGCCGCCGTAGATGTGCAGCGTGATCGCCGGCGTCTCCTGCGCGTTCTCGAGCACGTGGTACTCGAACGGGGGGATCAGCGCGCCGGCCTCACCGGGCCCGGCGTGGATCACCTGCTCCTGCTGGAACTGCACGAGGTCGCGCTCGGGGTCGCCACCCATGGCGTTGAACGACGTGACACGGATGCGGCCCTGGTACACACACTCCACGCACCAGATGCCGGCGTGATCGTGCAGCGGCGTGCCCTGGCCCTTGTCCCACACCATCACGATGGCGGTGTAGCGGCCCGCCGGATCGCGATGCAGCAGGCGGCGCGCGTAGCGCACGGGCGTGGGCACCAGGAAGCCGGGGTCGAGGAAGTCGGCGCCGGGCTGGATGAGATCGCAGAGCACCTGCTTGACGGCGCGACATCGGCCAGCGTCGTCAGCGGGCGCCATCGCGACGTCGAGCCGGCGCACCAGCTCCTGCACCTTCGCGTGGCGAAGCGGTTCGGCGATGGACATGGCGGGACCCTCCGGTGGGTGGTGCCGGAAGTCTAGCCCGGACTATTCATGAACCGCCAGCCGAGAGAGACAGATGCAGTGCGA
>CADEFY010000127.1 GCA_902826705.1 uncultured bacterium | reverse complement strand
GACACGCGCGCGATCCCGCTCTGCGTGCGCGCGCTGGCGCGGCTCGAGGACGTGCGGGCCGTGGAGCCGATCTGCCAGCTCGCCCGCTCCGAGAGCGCCGAGATCCGCCGCGAGGCGCTGCAGGCGCTGACCACCATGTCCAAGCTGGAACTGCCCGAATCCACGCGCAGCGTGCTCATGGAGACCCTGCAGGACGCTGGCGTCTCCGCGGGGCGCACCAATCCGCTGCCCATGGAGGTGCGCGGCACCTACGGACCAGACACGGGTCGCATGGACACTCACTCCAAGCGCCCCACTCCCACGAGCGGCGTCGAGGGCGTGTCGCACGAGAGCACCCGCGCGCTCAACTTCCAGCGCCTCGAGCCCGGCACGGTGCTCGTGGACCGGTTCCGCGTCCTTCAGCGCATCGGCGGTGGCGGCTTCGGCACGGTGTACCTGGTCGAGGACGTCGTGGTGCGCGAGGAGCTGGTGCTCAAGATCCTGAGCCCGCAGCTCTCCATGGACGAGGCGATGATCAAGCGGTTCGTGCAGGAGCTCAAGCTCACGCGCCGCATCACGCACGCCAATGTGATCCGCATCTACGACCTGCTGGACCTGCGCGGCGCCCACGCGATCTCGATGGAGCACTTCGTGGGCCGCGACCTCGGCACCGTGCTGCGACAGGACGGCCCGCTGTCCGTGCCGCGCGCGCTTCACGTCGCAGAGCAGGTGCTCGAGGGCCTGAGCGCCGCGCATGCGCTCGAGATCATCCATCGCGACATCAAGCCGGCCAACCTGCTGCTCGCCGAGGACGACACGATCAAGATCGTCGACTTCGGCCTCGCCGCCGTGTCCCAGACGTCGCGCTCGCGGCTCACGCAGAGTGGCATCCTCGTGGGCACACCCGAGTACATCTCGCCCGAGCAGATCACGGGGCACACGGTGGACGCGCGAGCCGACCTCTACTCGCTCGGGGTCGTGCTGTACGAGGTCCTGTCGGGCAAGCAGCCATTCGCCGGAGCCAATGCGGTCAATGTCCTGTTCCAGCATCTCGAGGCCGAGGTGCCGCCACTCGACCAGGTCGCCTCGGGCATCCCGCCCAGCGTCAACGAACTCGTGATGCGATCCATGTCGCGCTTCGCCGATGACCGGCCCAAGTCGGCCGCGGCGATGCTCGAGATGCTGCGGCACGCGGGCTGAGCGAGGACCCATGGCGCGCATCGACGCATTCCTCGAGATCGGCAAGCAGCAGGGCGGCTCCGACATCCACTTCGTGGTCGGACTGCCGCCGCTCGTGCGCCTCGACGGCGAGCTGATGCCCGTCAAGTACCGCGAGCTCTCGCCCGAGGAGACCGAGGGCTTCGTGCGCGAGCTGCTCGATGAGTCGCTCGAGCGCCAGCTCGAGGAACGCGGTTCGGTCGATCTGGCCTACACCGCGCCGGGCGTGGGCCGGTTCCGCGTCAACGTGCTCAAGCACCGCCGCGGGCTGAGCGCGATCTGTCGCGCCGTGCCCGACCGCATCCCCGAGCTGGCCGACCTCGGCCTGCCCAAGGTGCTCTCGCAGTTCACGCGCCTGCGGTCCGGGCTGGTGCTGGTGACCGGCCCGACCGGCAGCGGCAAGTCCACGACGCTGGCCGCGATGATCGGCGAGATCAACCGCTCGCACATGCTCACGATCGTGACGCTCGAGGATCCCGTCGAGTTCGTGCACCGGAGCGCCAAGGCGCAGGTCGTGCAGCGCGAACTCGGCACTCACGTTCCCAGTTTCCGCGAGGGCCTGCGTTCGGCGCTGCGCCAGGACCCGGACGTGATCCTGGTGGGCGAGCTGCGCGATGCCGACACCGTGACGCTGGCGCTCGAGGCCGCCGAGACGGGCCACCTCGTGCTCGGCACGCTGCACACCCGCGGCGCCGCGCAGACGATCGACCGCATCGTGGACGCGCACCCGAGCGACAACCAGGCGCAGGTGCGACATTCGCTCGCGGACAACCTCAAGGCCGTGGTGAGCCAGGAGCTCATCCGTGCGGCCGACGGCCGTGGCCGGCGCGCTGCGATCGAGGTGCTGGTGGTGACACCCGCCGTGCAGCAGCTGATCCGCGAGGGCAAGACGTTCCAGATCCCGGGCGCGATCACGATGGGCCGGCGACTGGGCATGCAGCTCATGGACCAGTCGCTGCTCGCGCTCGTGCGCGCCGGCGAGATCGATCCCGATGAGGCGTTCCTGAAGGCCGAGGAGAAGTGGGGCTTCGCGGCGTATGTGACGCGTCCCGAGCTGCTGGCCATGGCCGGTGATGGGCGGGCCGCCGCATGAACCGCATCGACGCGTTCCTCGAACTGGCCGTGAACCAGGGCGGCTCCGACCTGCACCTGGTCTCGGGGCAGGCTCCGCGCATCCGCATCCACGGCAATCTGCAGCCCGTGCGGTTCCGCGACCTGACTGAGCAGGACGTGCGCGACTTCCTCGATGAGTTCATGACCGAGGGGCAGCGTGAGCATCTGCGTGAGCATTGCGCCGTCGACTTCGCGTACCACTGCGAGGCAGCGGGCCGTTTCCGCGTCAACGTCTACATGCACGCGGGCGGGCTCGCCGCGGCGATGCGCCGCATCTCGAGCGAGGTGCCGCCGCTGGAGTCGCTCGGACTGCCGGCCGCCGTGGAGCAGGTGCTCGCGGTCGGCAAGGGGCTCGTGCTCGTGACCGGGCCTACGGGCTCGGGCAAGTCCACCACGCTCGCCGGCATGATCGACCATCTCAACCGCACTCGGAAGGGGCACATCCTCACGATCGAGGACCCGATCGAGTACCTGCACGAGTACAAGCAGTCCGTGGTGACGCAGCGCGAGATCGGCCGCGACGCCCCCACGTTCGCCGAGGCGCTCCGCAGCTCGGTGCGCGAGGATCCCGACGTCATCCTCGTGGGCGAGATGCGTGACCTCGAGACGATGAGCCTCGCCCTCACCGCCGCCGAGACCGGCATCTTCGTACTCGGCACGCTGCACACCAACGGCGCAGTGCGTGCCGTGGACCGCATCATCAATGTCTTCCCGCCCCGACGGCAGGACCAGATCCGCACGATGCTGTCGGACTCCCTACGACTGGTGGTCGCGCAGCAGCTCGTGCGCAAGAACGACCAGACTGGCCGGCTCGTGGCTGCCGAGGTGCTGGTGAACACGACCGCCGTGAGCGCGATGATCCGCCAGGGCAACACCCACAAGCTCCCCTCCGCGATCCAGGCCGGCGGCCGGATCGGCATGCAGAGCCTGGACGCTCAGCTCGAGGATCTGGTCCGCAAGGAGATCATCACGGGCGAGGAGGCGTACGAGCACGCCGTGGACCGGACCCGCTTCGAGCGCCACGTGGGCGGCGCCGAGCAGGCGGCGTAGGTCCGCTTCGAGCGGTCCCCGTGCGCGCAGCGGGCGCGCGCCAGCACTCGAGCGAGAGTGCATCCGACGACTGGACGGCGAGACCGGATCAGGCGGCCTTCTGACCGTCCTCGTCCATCCCGTAGGTCTCCTCGAGCACGCTCAGCACCACGCTGCGCAGCGCGTCGATGATGTGACCATCCCAGTCCACGTCGCGGCCGCGCTCCAGCACGTCGAGCACCGCCGCCGGCGCCAGGGGCTGCTTGTAGACCCGAGGCGAGATCAGGGCGTCGAACACATCGGCCACGGAGATGATCCGCGCCGCCAGCGGGATGTCCTCGCCGGCCACACCGAACGGGCCGGTGCCGTCGAGCTTCTCGTGGTGATAGGCGGCGACGCGGGGCACGTCGCGCAGCTCCTCGGGATACTCGATCTTGTCGAGGATCGTCTGCGTGTGGGCCGCATGGTGGTCGATCTCGGCGCGCTCGTCCTCGGTGAGTCGGCCCGCCTTGAACAGCACCTCGTCCCGCACGCCCTGCTTGCCCAGGTCATGCAGCAGCGCGGCGACCGACAGGATCTGCAGCGCGTCGCCGGTCAGCCCCAGGTGGTGCCCGATGGCCACGGCCACGGCCTGGACGCGCTCACTGTGCAGTGCGGAGTCCGGGTCCTTGAGCGTCAGCGAGTGCACCAGCGCGCCGATCGTGCTCTGGAACGCGCGCCGCTGCTGCTGATGCATGCGCAGGTGCTCGAGCGCGAGCGCGGCCTGGCTGGCGAACACCGACAGCAGGTCGAGATCCTCGCGTGTGAAGCGGCCCTTGCCGGGTCGGCGGATGTCCAGTTGGATCACGCCGAGTGGCTGGCGGATCCCCAGGAGCGGAGCGGCGATGGCGGTCTCCATCTGCGAGAGCACCATGCTCTGCGTGGGGTCGAATGCGCCCTGGCCGTGCGCCACCAGCATCGCCTGCCGGTCGGACAGGACGCGCTGCACCAGCGTGCGGCTGATCGTGGCCGGGGCGGGCCCGGCGCCACGAGCGCGTGCGAGCAGAGGCCGCAGGACACCATCGTCCTCGAGCGCGATCAGCAGGTGGTGCGTGGCATTGGGGAACGCGCGGAACGCGAAGTCGGCGATCACCTCGAGCAGCCGCCGCTCATCCGTGCGTGCGGCCGCGGTCTCGTTGACCAGCCCCAGCATGAGCTCGGCGATGCGCGCGTCCGAGCGCACCACCTTCCCCTGCACGTCGACCCACTCCGAGATGGGGCGTGCTGCGAGGATCGTGGGCTCCGACGCATCGTCCGCTGCGTTGAGCGGAGTGCGCTCCGGCATCGCCGGACCGGGACTGGGGACCGAGGCCATGATGCCGGTGGAATCGGCACTTGAGCGGACGGGCTTGAGCGGATCCGCACCCGGTGGGCGGCGAGCCTGGCCTGAAGTCCGGGCCACTCCCGGCCGATACCCCCAGCGAAGCCCAGCCGCGGGCCGGCCCGTCCGCCCGCACCGTCCGGAGGCCCCATGGATCCTCGCACGCCGCTCGCCCTCACCGTCCGCGCGCTCACGTCGGTCATCGACGCCAGCGAATCCACCACGCGCGGCCGTTCGCTGCGCATGGCGCGCTACTCGGTGCGCGTCGCGCGGGAACTGGGTGTGCCCGATGAGGAGCGTCTCGACATCGAGCTCGGGGCGATGCTGCACGACCTCGGGCGCAATGCCATCCTGAACGACGTGCTGCTCCGCCCGCGCGCCCTGGACGCCGCCGAGCGCGCCATGGTCCAGACGCATCCCACGATCGGCTGGGAGATGCTCAAGGACATCCCCGGTCTCGAGGTGGCTGCCGAGATCGTGCTCACCCACCACGAGCGCCCGGATGGCGCGGGCTACCCGTCGCGACTGACTGCCGACCGCATCCCGGTGGGCGCGCGGATCGTGATGGTGTGCGCCGCCTACGACGCGATGACCGAGGACCGCCCCTACCGCCGTGGACTGTCGCCGCGCGCGGCGTGCGACGAGCTGAAGCGCAATGCCGGCACCCAGTTCTTCCCCGACGTCGTCAACGCGTTCGTGCAGCTGCACGACAGCGGCCGGCTGTGGGAGGACTTCTCGCGCGAGGAGATGGACCTGTACGTGCGCCGCAACGACCTCGCCTCGGCCGCCTGAGCCGTCTGCCAGCGATGCACGAAGGGCCGGCCCCTCGCGGGAGCCGGCCCTTCGCTCGTCCTGGGTCCTGTCAGAGGACTCCGCGCGTTCCGGGCGCACGCGTGGAGTTCTCAGCCAGGACCCGACCGCGACCGCGCTCAGCGGGGCAGCACGACCCGGTCGAGCACGTGGATGACGCCGTTCGACTGGAACACATCGTAGGTGCTGATGTTGGCCGACTGGCCGCTCTCGTCCTGGATCACCACGTTGGACGGGCCATTCGACTTGGCCCACAGCTCGCCGCCGCTCACGGTGGTCAGCTTCGCGCTGCCGCCGCCGGCCGCGATCCGCTTCATCAGCTCGTCGCGGCCGATCCGCCCCGCCACGACATGATAGGTGAGCACCTTGGTGAGCTGCGCCTTGTTGGCCGGCTCGAGCAGGCTCGTGACCGTGCCCGCAGGCAGGTTCTCGAACGCATCGTTCGTCGGTGCGAACACGGTGAACGGCCCTTTGCCCTTCAGCGTCTCCACGAGGCCGGCAGCCTTGACCGCCGCGACGAGCGTCGTGTGGTCGGCCGAGTTCACCGCATTGTCGACGATGTCCTTCATGGGCAGCATCGGCTGACCGCCGACGCGCGGGTCGGCCATCATCGACTTGGCGGTCACGGCGGTCGCGGCGATCGCGAGACAGGCGCAGAGCAGCAGCAGCTTCTTCATCGGGGATCTCCTCGTGGGCCCGGCACGCCGGGCGGGGTGCGTGAGCGGCCGCGGGACGTCGTGTGCCTGCGACCTTCGCAGCCACTACGCGGCGCTCGCGTGCGCGGATGAGCCCGCGGGTCCGATGGGATTTCACGTAGGCCGGACGATCCCTGCACGGTCCGCGCATCCCAAGGCCGTCACTCCTCCGTAAGGTGGTCGGAAGCACGACGCAGCACACCTCGACGAGGAGGCAGCACGTGGGAGTCGTACGAGACATCGGGCCGCTGGCCGCTGTCGCGCTGATCGCGCTGACGGTGGGCTTCGGGGCCCACGCGGCACCGAGGACGACCGCCGACAAGGGGGGAGACGCCTCGGGCGCCGCGAAGTCCGCCGGGCCGGTCGGCCGTCTGCGGCTGACCGATGAGCAGTGGAAGCAGCGCCTGGACGCCGAGCAGTACCGGGTCCTCCGCCATGAGGGCACGGAGATCGCCTTCACCGGCGCGTTCTGGAACGAGCACCGCAAGGGCACGTTCCGCTGCGCGGGGTGCGGGTTGCCGCTCTTCAGCTCCACCACGAAGTTCGATTCCGGCACCGGATGGCCGAGTTTCTGGCGGCCCATCGCCGCATCGAACGTGATCGAGAAGTCCGACACCTCTCTGGGGCACACGCGCATCGAAGTGGAGTGCGCGCGATGTGAGGGCCATCTGGGGCACGTGTTCCCCGACGGCCCGGCGCCCACGGGACTCCGCTACTGCATCAACTCGGTCGCATTGTCGTTCGCTCCCGCCAAGTGAGTGCGGCCCTCCCTGGTGGGGTGGACGCACGGGCCCCGGTCCTCTGGACCGGGGCTTCGTGTTGCTGTCAGACTCCCCTCTCCCGTGCGCTCTCCGGCCTGCTGATCGCCGCCTGCTCGCTCGTGCTCGCCGCCCCGAGCCACGCGGCGGGCCCGGATGGGGACGTCGAGTGGAACGGCGTCTCGCATATCGGTCAGCTCGACCGCCGGCCGCTCTGCCCGGTGGACGGCGAGAGCTTCGCGGTGCGTTTCCAGGCGTATCGCGGCGACCTGACCGCGGCGCGCGTGCGCGCGGTCCAGGCGGGCGTGCCGGTGACCGTCGAAGCCAGCGTCGTCGGCGCACGAGGGCTCTACGACGTGTGGTCTGCGAACCTGCCGGCCACCTCGGCCACGGCGCTCGTCAGCTATGACATCGAGCTGCAGGATGGCGCAGACTTGGACTACCTGTCGGTCAACGGCGTGAGCGACGGCCCGCCCGTCGACGGCGGGTACGTGGTGGACTTCGCCACCCTCTCGCACGCGCCCCTCGGCGCGACACGCATCTCGGGCGGCGGTGCGGTGTTCCGAGTGTGGGCGCCCACACGCAGCACGGCGCATGTCCGGGGCGACTTCAATGGCTGGTCCCTCGCCACCCCGATGACCAAGCAGGGCGAGACCTTCGTCGCCCGTGCCAGCGGCGTCGCCGACCGCTCGCAGTACAAGTACTTCTTCAACAACGCGGTGTGGAACTTCGACGCCCGCGGCCGGTCGATCAACGCATCGAGCGACCGCAACACGCACGTCGAGGATCCGCTGCGGTACGCATGGACGAGCGACGCATTCGTCACGCCCGATGCCGAGTCGCTGGTCGTCTACCAGCTCCATGTGGGCACGTTCTCGGGCCGCAACGACCCGCTGGGCGGCGTGGCGCACCCGAGCGGCTATCGCGCGGTGGGCGACCGTGCCGCGCAGCTGCAGCAGCTCGGCATCAATTGCGTGCAGCTCTGCCCGGTCCAGGAGTTCCCCGGCGACCTCTCCGCGGGCTACAACCCCATCACCCAGTGGGCCCCGGAGTGGAAGTACGGTTCGCCCGACGACCTCAAGTACATGATCGACCGGCTGCATGCGCACGGCATCGCCGTCACGCTCGACATCGTGTGGAAC
>CADEFY010000126.1 GCA_902826705.1 uncultured bacterium | reverse complement strand
GAGCCGGCGGCGCTCGAACTGGTCGCGACGCGCATGGCTCATGAGCCCCCGCAGGATGCCCGACATCTGCTGCACCCCCAGCTGCAGCGACGCGAGGTCCGCCGCCAGTTCGGGGTAGCGGCTGGCGCGGGCCTGCAGCAACTCGGAATGCCCGAGCACCACGGTCAGCGCATTGTTGAGATCGTGCGACAGCAGCGTGGCCACCCGGCCCACGAGCGCGATGCGGTCCGCCTCATGCAGCCGGTGCTCGAGCGCCCGGCGGTCGCGCACCTCCATCGCGCGCGAGACATGCGTGGCGAGCGACGCGGCGGCGCAGCGCTCGAGCACCGACCACGGGCGCGCTCGTCCCGTGTGCTCGAGACAGAACACGCCCACCACGCGGCCGTCGCGCCGGATCGGGGCATCGAGCAGCGCGGCGATGCCCTTGGGCCGAAGGTACTGGCCCAGGAACCCGGCGGTACGGGGATCCGTCTCGGAGTCGCTCACGTCGATGCTCAACGACCGTTGGAGTGCGTCGCGATAGGGCAGGGGCAGCGGCATGGACTCGCCGCGTTCGTGCGTGCCGGCCTCGGCCGCGAACAGGTCGAGGCAGGTGAGCGTCTGGCGCTCGAGGTCCACGTCCCAGATGCTCGCGCGCTCGACGGCCAGCGTGCGCGCCGCCATCTCGGTGGTCTCGCGCAGCGTCTCGTCCCAGTCCCAGTACTCGCGTCCCTGCAGCCGAAGCTGCGCCTCCTGGAACACTGCGAGCCGTTCGAGCAGCGCCGCGCGCACGGGCAGCGGCTCGAGCGCCTGCTCTGGCGCGTCGATCGCGCGGCGCACCGCGCGGCCCAACTGCGCGGTCGGATCCTCCACCGACCAGTTGCCCGCCCACCCCCAGCGGAAGATCACGGGCGTCTCGGGTGCGCGCGTGCGCAGCAGCTCGAGCAGCGGTGCCGCCGGGCCGAGCCCCGAGGGCAGGTCGAGCACGGTGGCGCGCGGCGGTGCGGCGCGCAGCGCCGACTCGAGCGAGGCGTGGTCGGACGCCTGGGTCACGATGAGCCCGAGTCCCTGCGCCTCGAGCTCGTGCGTCAGGATCTGCGTCGCGCTCGCATCGTCGGTGACGTGGAGGATGCGGGCAGGTGGGTCGGAGTCGAACGCCGTCATCGAGAGGGCCCTCCGGAGTCCGGGCTGTGGATCCGTCGGCAGGATACCAGTACGATCCGGGGGATCCTGCGGCTCACCAGCGCATGGCGCAGCCGGCCCAGGCGAACCCGGCGCCGAACGCCGCCAGCACCACGAGGTCGCCGTCGCGGAACCGGCCCTGGTCGCGGGCCTCGGTGAGTGCGATGGGGATGCTCGCCGCCGTGGTGTTGCCGTAGCGCTCGATGTTCTGGAACACCTTCTCGGGCGGCACACCGAGCCGTTGCGCCACGGCGTCGCCGATGCGCTGGTTGGCCTGGTGCGGCACGATCAGCGCCACCTCCTCGAGCGTGTGACCCGCCGCTGCGAGCACCTCGTGGATCACCTCGGGGAACCGCGTGGTGGCGTTCTTGAACACCTGCCGGCCGTTCATGCGCGGCAGCTGCCGGCGCTGCTCGAGCATCTCGGTGGTGATGCGGCCCGGCACGCGCGAGGAGGGCGCCTCGCACCACAGCTCGCGCGCGAGCGCTCCCTCGCTGTGCAGCGCCCAGGACAGGATCCCGCGCGGCGCCTCGGTGGGTTCCACCACCGCGGCGCCCGCGCCATCGCCGAACAGCACGGCCATGTCTCGGCCGTCCGTGCTCAGGTCGAGCCCGGTGCTCTGCACCTCGGCGCCGATCACGAGCACACAGCGATAGCGGCCCATGCGCACGAACGCATCGGCCACGCTGAGCGCGTACACGAACCCGCTGCACGCATTGCGCACGTCGAGCGCTCCCACCGTGTCGAGGCCGAGCGCCTGCTGCACGAGCACGCCGTTGCCGGGGAACATCCAGTCAGGCGTCGTGGTGGCGAAGATCACGAAGTCGACGTCACGCGCTGCACGGCCCGCGTCGGCGAGCGCGCGGCGCGCGGCTTCGATCCCGAGGTCACTCGAGCCGACGTCGCCTGCGACGAAGTGCCGCTGCCGGATGCCGGTGCGCTCGACGATCCACGCATCGCTGGTGTCCATCAGCGCCTCGAGGTCGTGGTTGGTGACCACGCGATCGGGCACATGGAAGCCGATGCCGGAGATGCGCGAGTGGAGCATGAGCGGCAGTCTGGCGGCGCGTGCGCGCCGCCGTCAACGCGGGCGCAGCAACTGCAGGTAAGCCGCCATGATCGGGTCGCCGACCAGGTAGACCACCATCGCCGCCGGCGCCAGCAGCGTGCCGAACGGCAGCGCGGTGCGGCCGTCGCCCTTGCCGCGCAGCATGAGCGCGCCGCCCCACAGGCTGCCCGCCAGGGCGGCGAGCATGATCGTGAGCAGGGCGCCCCAGGGCCCGAGCAGGGCGCCGAACATGGCCGCCAGTTTCACATCGCCGCCGCCCATCCCCTCGATGCGCCGCACGCGCAGGTAGAGCTCGGCCACCAGCCACAGCAGCCCGGCGCCCATGAGCACGCCGAACAGCGCGTGGCGGCTGCCCGGACCCAGCGCCGCGGCGGCGATGGCGATCAGCGTGCCGGGGAACGTGAGCGCATCGGGCAGCAGCTGGAAGTCGTAGTCGATCCACAGCAGCGCGACCAGCATCCAACCCCACAGCATCACGAGCGGCAGCATGGGCACGATGCCGATGTGGCGGTACACGAGCACCGCCCACGCGGCGCAGAGCAGTTCGTTCACGGGATAGCGCGCACTCACCGGGGCCTGGCAGTGCCGGCAGCGACCGCGCGCGAGCGCCCACGACAGCACGGGCACCAGGTCGCGCGCCGCCAGCGCGTGGCCGCAGGCGGGGCAGGCCGAGCGGCCGTGCACCCACGAGCGGCCGCGCGGCAGGCGCCAGGCGAGCGCCGAGACGGCGCTGCCCATGACCAGCCCGAAGAGCCCGCTCGCGATCATGAAGAACAGATCGATGCTCATGCGCGGGGGCCCCGCACGCCGATATGGAGATCCATGGCGCACTCTGGCAGGATCCCCGGCATGTCGTCCCTGACGCTCACCCGCATCCCGCTCCTCCGGATCGTGTTCTTCCTGGCCGTGGTGGCCAACAGCCTCGATCTGTCCGCGACGGCGATCGGCATCCACTGGTTCGGCAACCGCGAGGGCAATCCGCTGCTCGCCGGTCTGGCGCACGACCACTGGCCCGCGTTCGTGCTGCTCAAGGGCGGTCTGGTGCCGTTGCTGATCGTGCGCCTGTACCGGTATCGGCAGCAGACCCCCCTGCTCGCCACTGCGGGCATGGGGCTCGTGACGCTGGCGCTGACGGTGGCGCTGGGCCAGTGGATCGGGTGGATGGCGGGCGTGCTGCACGTGAACGGCAGCCCGCCCGCCCTGTAGAAGCGGAGCCCGCGCCTAGCCCGGATCATTCATGAGCCCGTGGCCTGCAAGCGACGGACCCGCGTCATCCGCTGCGTCGCAGGCCTGTTCCGGACCTCGACGTGTGTCCAACACGACTGCGGCCCGGAACAGGCCTGCTCCTTGCGGCTGCCACGGTTCCGTCGCTTTCGGCTCACGGTTCATGAATGACCCGGGCTAGTTCGCGTCCACCAGGATGCGCGGCGTGACCTCGATCACCAGGTCCTTCTTGGTCGCGGTGATGGTGGTGTGCTGGAAGAGCTTGCCGAGCCCCGGGATGTCGCCGAGCAGCGGCACCTTCACCACGGTCTCGGTGCGCTCCTCGGAGAGCAGGCCGCCGATGATCACACTGCCACCATCCTTGAGGCGCACGGTGGTCGTGGCCTGACGCGTGGCCACCACCGGCAGGTCGGCCTGCTCGCCCTTGAAGCCCGTCACCGAGCTGACCTCGGGCGAGATCACGGTTGTGATGTAGCCGTCGGCGTTGATGAGCGGCGTGATCGACAGCTTGACGCCCACCTCCTCCTTCTGGACCTGCTGCACCTGCGACGCGCCGCCACCGGCGAACACCGCGCCCGTGGTGACGAACGGGATGCGCTGGCCCACGAGCATGGTGGCTTCCTTGCCATTGAGCGTGGTGAGCTTGGGGTTGGCGAGCACGCGGGCGTTGCCGTCGCGCACGAGCGCATCGAGGAAGAAGCGGAACACGCGCGCGACGCGGCTGAAGTTCTTGAACTTCAAGATGTCGAACGTGCCCGGCGTGTTGGGGAACATCTGCAGGTTCTCGAGCTGGCCGGTCTCGCCGTCGCCGCCCTCGATGCTGGAGTAGTTGCCCTCGACGAACACGAAGCCCTGGCGGTTGAGCAGGTCCCAGTCGATGCCGAGGTTGCGGGCGTCGTCGGTGGACACCTCGATGATGCGCGCCTCCAGCATGACCTGCTGCGCCGGTCGGTCGAGCACGGCCACGATGCTCTCGATCTCGGAGATGATGCGCGGACTCGTGACCACGATCAGTCGGTTGCCACCGCGGTCGACCGAGATCTTGTCCGTGATGCCCGCGAGCGCGGCCTTGACCTCGTTGGCGTCGGCGTATTTGAGGTTGACGATGTACGCCGACAGACCCGTCTCCTCGCGCAGGAACTTGGACTCGGCCACGAGGATGCTGTTGCCGATGCGCTCGTACGCCAGCCCCGCGGCGCGCACCACGAGGTTGACCGCCTGCTCCACCGGCACGTCCTTCATGTGTATCGTGATCCGGCCGGCGGCCACGCCGGGGCCCGTGATCACGTTGAGGTCGCCCTTCTCGGCGAGGATCTTGAGCACGGCGGGGAGGTTGGCGTCGTCGGCGTCGAGCGAGATGAGCTTGTCGAGCTTCTGAGCCGAAGCGGACGTGGCGACCCCGAGCAGGAGGGCCGCGAGCGCGAAGCGGCGGAGCAGAGTCAGGCGCATGATCATTCTCCTTGGGGTCGTTGAAGCACGATCGTCTCGCTGCCGCGTTGCAGCGTGACCTGGTCGCGGGTGATGGCGCGCACCACGAACTCGTCGAAGAGTCCGCCGGGGCGCACGGTCCACTCGCGTCCGCCCCATCGGACGAGCGCGCGCGGATCGGTGTCGTAGACGATGGCCGTGAGCTGAGGGCGCGCCGGCGCCGCGGGTTCGACGGGGCGGCGCACCACGGGACGTGTCGGATCCGGCGCCACCACCGGCGCCGCGCCGAACGCCATGGGGTCGCGCACGGCACCGCTCGGAAGGTGCGGGCGGCCGAGCGCGGCATCGAGCGTGGTGTACGGATCCACTGCGCGCACGACGGGCGCATGCCGCGCGGTGCCGAACGCTCCGGTCACGCGCAGCGACTCCCATGTGCTGAACCCGACGAACGCCAGCACGACGATCGCGACGAGCGGCCCCACGAGCCAGGTGATGTCGCGGTTCATGATCCCCCATCCGGCCGCTTGAGCAGCAGCTGCGCGACGCTGAGGTCGATCTCGGGCAGGCCCTCGTCGCCCGGATCCACGGTGAGTCGCTCGATCCGATAGAGCCCCGGCTGCTGCGACAGTTCGTCGAGGAACGCGACGAGGCCCGCGTACCGCCCGCGCATGCGCACATGCGCGCGGACCTGGAGCCGGCTCGCCTGCTCGGTGAGCAGCCCGGGCTCGGAGACCACGACATCGAGCCCGTGCCGTCCGGCGACGCCCGAGAGCGTCTGCATGAGTTCGCCCGCGAGCGCACCCGACTGCGCCGCCTGGTCGACCTCGCTGGCGGGCCGCGCGTTCTCGATGAGCAGTGTGTACACGCGCGGCGGCAGCGCCTGGGTGGCCTGGCTCGGGTCGAGCGTGGCGCCCATGGGCCCGGCGGCGGCGAGCGCACGGCGATAGCGCTGCGAGAGCGGTTCGAACGCGAACGTGTGCAGCCCCAGGAAGAGCAGGCCGGTCGCGAGTGCGGCCAGCATGGGCACCTGGCGGCGGAAGCGAGCGGAGGCCAGCGCGTCCATCAGCGGCACTCGATGACGAACCGGGCATCGCCCGACTCGGTGGCGCTCGTCGAGACGAGCCGGATGTTGTGGAAGCTGGTCGCGATCAGCGTGTCGGCCTGCAGGGCCGAGACGAACGTCATCACGCTCTGCATGCGGTCCTGACCCGAGGGCACGCGGCAGATGCCGTTGAGCAGCAGCCGCGCGTCGCCTCCGGAGAGGTTGTCGGGGTTCCACTGCAGGCTCGTGAGCCGTGCAGTGGTGGGCAGCACCCGGCCCACGCGCACCAGCCGGTCACGCCACAGCCCGGCGTCGACCGCGTGGCCCTGGATCTCGAGCATGTCCTCCTCGCGAGGCCGCCAGTCGCCGCCGCCCGCTTCGAGTGCGCGCATGCGCACCGCCATGCGCTCGAGGCCTCGGGTGCGCGAGTCGAGCGAGGCGAGGTTGAGGGCGTACAGCCCCAGCACCACGGCGAGCACACCGAAGTACGCGAGCCACGAGCCCAGCCGCACCACCCGGGCACGGGCGCGCTCGCGCTCGCGGCGGAACGCCTCGCGGCGGAAGTTGATCTGGAACACCAGGCTCATGCGGCCCTCAGTGCGAGGCCGAGCGCCTGCGCGAACTGCGGCCCGCCGGGGGCCGTGCCCGCGGCGCTGCCGAGCCCCTCGAAGGGATCGAAGCGCAGCACCGGCACGCCGAGTCCCTCGGACAACTGCCCCGCGAGTCCCGGCAGGCGCGCGGTGCTGCCCGACACCCACAGCGTGAGCGGATCGGGCAGCGTGCCGAGCGTGCGGTAGAACGCGAACGAGCGGCGGATCTCCTCGGCCAGCGCGGTGACGCTGGTGCGCACGGCCAGCACCTCGGGGTCCTCGGGGCGGAGACGCAGTGAGGGCGCGTCACTGCCCGCCTCGAGCTTCCACTCCTCGGCTTCCTCGCTGGGCACCGCGAGTGCCGAGGCGATCGCGGCCGTGACGCTGGCGCCGCCCCAGTCGAGCCGGCGCGCGAAGTACGGCGCGCCGCGCTGGTAGAGCGTGAGCCAGGAGCCCGTGAGTCCGATGTCGAGCAGCAGCCGCGCCTCGCCCTCGTGCGCCACGCCGCGCGAGAGCGCGTTGGTGAGCGCGAGCGGCGCGGCATCGACGATGGTGGGCTCGATGCCGAGCGCGCGGAACGGCGCCAGCGTGCGCTCGAGCCGGTTCTGCGAGACCGCGGCGAGCAGCACCTCGACCTTCTTCTCGCTGGGGAAGCGGCCGAGGATCTGGAAGTCGAGCACCAGCGTGGCGGGGTCGAACGGCAGATGCTTGCGCGCCTCGAACCGCAGTGCGCCGGCCACCTCGGCCTCGTCCATGAGCGGCAGCGGGATCTGCTTGACCATCACATCCGGCCCGGACACGCCGACGCTGATCCCGCGCACCGCCCGCACGGACAGGCCGGCGGTCTCGAATGCGTCGCTGATGCCGCGCGAGAGCGGGTCAGTCGCGAGCCCGTCGGCATCGAGCGCGGGGCGGGTGAGCGGCACCTCGGACGCCCAGAAACGCGGGCCGCCCACGCCGGGCTGCAGGGCGAGCAACTTGATGCTGTAGGCGCCGATATCGAGCCCGGCCCACGGCCGTGCCCCGAGAGAGGGCTTCATCAGGCTGGGAGGATTACCGCAGGCTCAGTATTCACGCCAACTGCCGGCGACGAGCGTGAACGTGAGGCCGGAGCCGCCGCCGAATCCGGGGAGTTCATCGCCGGCGGTCATGTCGTCGACGCGCGCATCGCCGGTGAGCCGGTAGCGCATGTGGAGCTCTTCGCCCGAGCTGAGTCGCGGCCCCATGAGGAAGACGCCATCGGCGAAGATGTTGAGCCCGCGCGCGTCACTCCCTTCGTTCGACGAGGCGCCGAAGTGCTCGACCCTCAGCTGGCCGTCAGTGACGAGCCAGACGCGCACGCGCTTGTCCGCACTGGTCGATTCGTCCGGATCGATGTCGAGCCCATTGAAGAACCAGATCCCGACGTCACGATAATCATCGGGGGGCTGGACCAGTCGTCCACTCGGTCCGGAGACGATCACCAGATCGTTGTTGCTCCCCGAGCCGTATGGCGTCACCCGTACCTTGGAGTCGAATCGGATCCCGGCTGGCACCACCCAGATGCACGTGCCACGGACCTGCAGTTCGGTCGCGACGGGAGCCTTTTCGAAGAAGTCCATCTGCCTCGA
>CADEFY010000125.1 GCA_902826705.1 uncultured bacterium | reverse complement strand
GCCAGGAAGTCCGGCGGGCCGCTCACGCCACGCTCCGCGTCGGCGGCGACGGCTCCTCCCATCGCACCAGCACAGCGCCGGCGATCCAGTCGTGCAGCGTCTGGCGCCGTCGGGTCCACAGGTTCATCAGGAAGCCGAGGCCGCAGCTCAGCACCGACAGCCATGCCGCCCAGTGCCGCAGACTCGCGCGCAGGAACCCGAGTCGCGCGCCATCCACGCGCTCGACGCGGATCGCGAGCAGCTGCTTGCCCAGCGTGCCCTGCGCCGCAGAGGCGTCCATGAACGCGACGTAGGCCCAGCTGAGTGCGAGGCTCACGCCGAGCACGATCGCGTCGGCGTCGGTGGACTCACGCTCCAGGTCGACATCGAACAGCGGCAGGCCGAGCAGCACGCGCAGGATCGTGACCGGGAACCAGAGCAGGACCGCATCGACCACCGCAGCGGCCCAGCGCCGCCAGAATCCCGCGGGACGGAGCGTGCGCGGCAGCGGCGGCGGCAGGGCGGCGGCGTGCCACTCGGCCTCGGGAGCGGCAGCGGTGTCCGGCGGGTCCCCCGCGGCCAGCCCCTCCACGATCAGCCCCGGAACGCCGAGAGGTCCGCCAGCTTCTGGCGCGCGGCGCCCGAGTCCACCGCCTGACGCGCCGCCGCCACACCGGCCGCCAGGTCGGCGGCCACGCCCGCGACGACGAGCGCCGCGGCGGAGTTGAGCAGCACGATGTCGCGCGCCGCTCCCGGCTTGCCCTCGAGCACGCCGCGGATGGTGGCCGCGTTCTCGGCCGCAGTGCCTCCCGCGACGCCGCTGCGATCGGTGTGCGCGAGCCCCAGCGCCGCCGGATCCACCTCGTACTCGCGCACCTTGCCGTCGGCGAGTTCGGCGACGTGGTTCTTGTCGAACACCGTCAGCTCGTCCAGCCCGTCACGTCCGTGCACGACCAGTGCACGCTCGCTTCCCAACTGGCGCAGCACCTCCGCCAGGATCGGCACCAGATGATCGCTGTAGACGCCGAGCAGCTGCCGCGAGGCGCCCGCCGGGTTGGTCAGCGGCCCGAGCACGTTGAACACCGTCCGCACGCCCAGCTCGCGCCGCGGCGCCGCGGCGTGCATGAGCGCGCTGTGGTAGTTGGGCGCGAAGAGGAACGTGATGCCGAGCAGGTCGAGCGAGCGGCCCGCGTCCTCGGGCGTGAGGTCGATGCGCACCCCGAGCGTCTCGAGCACGTCGGCCGAGCCGGTGCGGCTCGAGACGGCGCGATTGCCGTGCTTGGCCACGGCCACGCCGCAGGCTGCGGTGACGATCGCCGTGGTGGTGGAGATGTTGAACGTGCCCGCGTTGTCGCCGCCCGTGCCGCAGGTGTCGAGCAGCGGCGCACGCCGCGTGCGCAGCGGCGGCACACGCCGCCGCATCGCCTCCGCCAGCCCCGCGATCTCGTCGGCGGTCTCGCCCTTCATGCGCAGCGCCACCGCGAGCGCGGCGATCTGCGAGGGCGTGGCCTCGCCGGCCAGGATCTGCTCCATCACCGTACGCGCGACCTCGCGCGAGAGCGGTTCTTGCGCGACGGCTCGCGCGATCGCCGACTGGATCAATCTCGACTCCCATGGGAAGAGGACCCGCTGCGCGTCACGGCCTGCTGGCGGCACAGGGTGAGGAAGTTCTCGATGAGGGTCATGCCCTGCCGCGTCAGGACGGACTCGGGGTGGAACTGCACACCCCACGTGTCGTGCTCTTTGTGCTTCAGGCCCATCAGCTCGCCCTCGGGCGTCCACGCCGTGACCTCGAGGCAGTCGGGCAGTGAGGCCTGCTCCACGATCAGCGAGTGATAGCGCGCGGCTTCGAACGGGTTGTCGAGCCCCGCGAACAGCCCGCGGCCCTTGTGCAGGATCGGGCTGGTCTTGCCGTGCATCAGCCGCGCGGCACGCACCACCTTGCCGCCGTAGACCTCGCCCAGCGCCTGCTGGCCGAGGCAGACGCCGAGGATCGGGACGCGGCCCGCCAGCGCGAGCAGGGCCGCCTCGGAGATGCCGGCGTCGCGCGGCTCGCCGGGCCCAGGCGAGATGAGCAGCCCGGAGAGCGGCAGCGCCCGCAGCTCATCGACCGTGGTGGCGTCATTGCGCCGCACCCACACCTCGGCGCCGAGCGTGCCCAGGTACTGGACCAGGTTGTAGGTGAACGAGTCGTAGTTGTCGATGACGGCGATCATCGCGTTCCCCGCTCGGCGCGCTGCACGGCCAGCCAGAGGGCACGGCCCTTGTTCATGGTCTCGTCCCACTCCCGCTCGGGATCGGAGTCGGCGACGATGCCGGCGCCCACCCCCCAGTGCGCCTGCCCGCGGGTGTACACCAGCGTGCGGATGGCGATGCACAGGTCGAGATTGCCATGATAGTCGAAGTAGCCCACGGCCCCGGCGTAGATGCCGCGCCGGACGGGTTCGAGCGCGTCGATGATCTCCATGGCGCGCACCTTCGGAGCCCCGGTCACGGTGCCCGCGGGGAACGTGGCGCCGATCACGTCGAGGGGGGCGAGATCGCCCTGCACCCGGCCGCGCACGTTGGATACGAGGTGCATCACGTGCGAGTAGCGCTCGACCTTCAGATACTCGTTGGTCTCCACGCTGCCGAACGCGGCCACCCGGCCGACGTCGTTGCGGCCCAGGTCCACGAGCATCACGTGCTCGGCGCGCTCCTTCTCGTCGGCGAGCAGCTCCTCCTCGAGCGCGCGATCCTCATCGGGCGTGCGGCCCCTGGGACGGGTGCCGGCGATCGGCCGCACCTCGAGCATGCTCTCGGTGCGGCGCACGAGCACCTCGGGGCTCGAGCCGACGATCGCGAGGTCGCCGAGCTTGAGGTAGTACATGTAGGGAGAGGGATTGGTGATGCGCAGCGCGCGATAGCCCTCGAACGGCGGCTGCGAGACCTCGGCGCTCATGCGATGACTGAGCACGACCTGGAAGATGTCGCCCGCGCGGATGTGCTCCTTGGCGGTCTCGACGGCGCGGCAGAAGCTGGCCTTGTCCATCGAGCTCTTCGGTTCGCTCGCCTCACCCCAGGCCGGCGGCTCGATCCACGCGAGCGGCTTGCGCAGCCGCTCCACCTCCGCGTTGAGCCGCGCCACGGCCGCGTCGTAGGCGGCATCGGGATCGCTGCCGCCGCGCGCGTGCGTGACGATCTTGAGCGTGTGCGTGAGCGAATCGAACACGCACACGACATCGCCGAACATGAGCACCGCGTCGGGTACCGGCAGCCCGTCGCCGGCCTGCGACGGCAGGCGCTCGAACCAGCGGACGGCGTCGTAGCCGAAGTAGCCCACCGCGCCGCCGCAGAAGCGCGGCAACCCCGGCAGTGGGACGGCCTGGCGTTCGCGCAGCAGCGTGGCCAGCGCCTCGGAGGGCGATCCGGCGAGCGCCGTGACGCGGTCGCCCTCGTGCAGCTCGGCCCGGCCGTCGCGGGCGATGTACACCGCCGAGGGCCGGCTGCCCAGGATCGAGTAGCGCCCCCACTTCTCGCCGCCCTCGACGCTCTCGAGCAGGAAGCCGTAGGGCCCGTCGTCGATGCGCCGGAACGCCGAGACCGGCGTGTCGTGGTCGGCGAAGACCTCGCGATAGACAGGCACCAGCTTGCCCGTGCGAGCGAGGGCGAGGAATTCGGAGCGGGTGGGGACGATCATCGAGTCCTGCGGCCGGACGGCGTGGCCAGGAGTTCCTCTGCCTGACGGCGGGTGGTGTCGGTCACGCGCTCGCCCGCGAGCATGCGCGCCAGTTCCTCGACGCGCTCGGCCGGCTCGAGCGTGGTGATGCGCGCCGTGGTACGGCCGCGCGTCACCTGCTTGCGCACCACCAGATGGTGCTGCGCCAGCGCCGCGAGGATCGGCAGGTGCGTGATGCAGAGGACCTGGGCGTGCCGTGCGAGGTCGCGAAGGCGCTCCCCCACAGCCTGCGCCACGGCTCCACCGATGCCCGAATCTACTTCATCGAACACCAGGACCCCAACCCGATCGCGGGCCTGCAGCGCGCACTCGAGCGCCAGCATCACCCGCGACAGCTCTCCGCCCGAGGCGATGCGCGCCAGCGGCCGCGCGCTCTCGCCCGGGTTGGGGGTGAACGCGAGTTCGACCTGGTCGAGTCCCGTGGGCCCCGGCCGGCCGTCGGCTGCGCCCGAGACCTCGAACGCGATGCGGGCGTGCGCGAACCCGAGCGGCGCCAGCTCACGCGTGAGCCGGTTCGACCACTCGCTCGCCGCCGAGCGGCGCCGCTGGCTCAGCGCGCGACCCACGGTGAGGCACGACCGTTCGGCCTCGGCGCGTGCGAGTGCCGCTCGCTCCCGCGCGCCCTCGGCGTCCTCGCCCTGCCCGAGTTCGCGCGCCAGTTCCGGCCGCCATGCGATCAGCTCCTCGAGGGTGCGGCGGTAGCGGCGCGTGAGTCGAGCGAGCAGTTCACGCCGCGACTCGACGGACTCGAGGCGCTCGGGATCGGCCTCGAGCCGATCGGCGTAGTCCGCGAGCAGTTGCGCGGCCTCCTCGGCGGCGAAGGCCGCGTCCCGCGCCGAGGCCAGCGCGGGCTCCAGCGAGGCGTCGATCGCCGCGGCCTGCTCGGTCGCATGCCGCGCACTGGCCAACGAGGCGAGCGCACTGTGCTCGGCTTCTGAGAGCTGCTCGATCGCCTGTTGCACCAGCGATCGCAGACGGTCGGCATGCGCCAGGCGCTGCGCCTCGGATCTGAGCGCGTCGTCCTCCCCCGCCTCGAGCTTCGCCTCGTCGAGTTCGCGCGCCGCCTCGAGCAGGTAGTCGCGCCGCTCGGCGTATGTGGCGAGCGAGGACTCGAGCCGTTCGAGGTCGCCCTCGGCCTCGCGCAGCGCCGCGAGCGCCTCGGCGTAGCGCGCGCGCTCGTCCTCGAGCCCCGCGAGCCGGTCGAGCGACGCGATCGCCGCGTCGTCGCGCAGGAGCCATTGGTGCTCGTGCTGGCCGTGCAGGTCGAGCAACCCCTCAGTGAGGCGCTTGAGCGACGCGAGCGTGACGCTCGACTGGTTGACGCTCGCGCGGCTCCGGCCCTCGGCCGAGACCTCCCGCCGCACGATGAGCGTGTCGTCCTCGAGCGCGAGTCCGAAGCTCTCGAGCACGGATCGCGCGCGCGTCGCGGCCTCTCCGGCCAGGCGGAACTCGGCCTCCACGACCGCGGCCTTCGCCCCCTCGCGCACGACGTCGGCATCGGCGCGCTGCCCCACCAGCAGCCCGAGCGCATCGACGAGCAGCGACTTGCCGGCGCCGGTCTCGCCGGTCAGCGCGTGCAGCCCCGGGCCGAACGCGAGCTCGACGTGCTCCACCAGTGCGAGATCACGGATGGTGAGGCGCTCGAGCATGGCGGCGGGACTCCTGCGGGGGGTGGTGGGACCGCGAGTCGCGTGCAGCTGCACGGATGTGCCGTGGCACGTTAGAGGCGCGGGCCGGGCGGTGGCAAGAGCGGTGTCGCGGATCCGGGCCGGCTACAGGCTCCGCCGCTCGCTCCCCTGCCAGCCCAACTTGCTCTGCAGCGTGCGCAGGAACGGGCGGTCGGGGTTCTCGAGCACGCGCACGGTGGTCTTCGCCAACTCGAGCTGCACCTCGTCGTCGCGCGTCAGCTCCACGGCGTCCTGGCCGTCGAGCACGAGCAGCGCGGGTCCGGGGCTGATCACGCGCACGCTCACCGCCGAGCCGGGCGCGAGCACGAGCGAGCGCGAGCCGAGCGCGTGCGCACAGGCCGGCGTCACGACGAGCGCATCGAGGTCCGGCGCCACCATCGGGCCACCGGCCGACAGCGAGTAGGCCGTGGAGCCGCTGGAGCTGGCCGCGATCAGGCCATCGGCCACCAGATGCCCGAGGTCGTGCCCCAGCGCGGCGACGCGCAGATGGATCGCGGCGTAGCTCACCGCGCTCCGCACCACGGCGTCATTGAGCGCGAAGCCGTGGCGCTTGTCGCGCCCGCCGCGCGCGCGGCGCACGCTCGTCTGCACGCCGGTGCGCCGGCCCACGCGCCACGCGCCCGAGAGCGCGGCCTCGACCGCATCATCGAGTCCGCCGGACTCCGCCGACGCCAGGAACCCCAGCCCGCCCAGGTTGACGGGCAGCAGCACGCCGCGCCGGCCGGCCATGGCCCGGCCGGCGGTGAGCACGGTGCCGTCGCCGCCCAGCGAGATCATGAGGTCGCACCACCTGGCGAGCGCCTCGATCGGTTCGCCCACCTGTCCGAGCGCCGTGGCCAGCTCGCGCTCCACCCGGATCTCCAGTCGGCGCTTGGCGAGCGAGGCGCGCAGCCGCTCGGCCTCGCGGCGGACCTGCGCGCGGCTCAGGTGGCCGACGATCGCGATCTTCCTGGGGCGCGGGGCAGCAGGCATCAGCTGAAGAGCCGGGCCGTGGCTCGCACGAACGTCGTCGTGCGCGCGGCGATGCCCTCCGCATCGAGGCCGCAGCGCTGCAGGAGCACGTCGCGCTTGCCGTGAAGCACGAACTCGTCCGGCACGCCGACCCGCAGGTGCGGCGTGGCCGAGAGTCCGAGTCGGTCGAGCAGTTCGGAGACCGCGCTGCCGAATCCGCCGGCGATCACGTTCTCCTCGAGCGTCACGATGCGGCCCACCGAGCGCGCCAGGCCGCCGATCATCGTGGCGTCGAGCGGTGCGGCGAAGCGCGCGTCGACGACCGTGGCCGAGATGCCCTGCCTGGCGAGCGCGTCCGCCGCCGCCAGCGCCGGCGCCACCATGGTGCCGAGCGCGATCAGCGCCACGTCGCCGCCGGCGCGCAGTTGTTCCGCGCGGCCGATCTCGAGTAGCCGCGGCTCGCGCGCGGGCAGTGCGTCCTCGGGGATGTTGGCGCGCGGGTAGCGCACGGAGATCGGCGCCTCGCCGGGCCAGTGCGCGGCGGTCCAGAGCATGTCGCGCAGTTCCTCGCCGTTGCGCGGCTGCATCACCACCGCGCCGGGGATCATGCGCAGGTAGCCGATGTCGAACACGCCGTGCTGCGGCGCGCCGTCCTCTCCCACGAGCCCCGCGCGATCCAGGCAGAGCACGATCTTGAGCTTCTGCACCGCCACGTCGTGGATGATCTGGTCGAAGCCGCGCTGCAGGAAGGTCGAGTAGATCGTGGTGAGCGGCGTGAAGCCCTCGCACGCGAGCCCCGCCGAGAACGTGACCGCGTGCTCCTCGGCCATGCCCACATCGAAGAAGCGCTCGGGGAACCGCTTGGCGAAGCCGGTGAGCCCGGTGTTGTCGGTCATCGCAGCGGTGATCGCCACCGCCTGCGGCATGCGCTCGCCGATCAGCACCGCGGTCTCGCCGAACACGTGCGAGTAGGTCTTCTTGCCGCCCTTGCTCGCCGTGCCCGACTCAGGATCGAACACGCCGACGCCGTGGAACATGGTGCGGTCGGATTCGGCGGGCTGGTAACCCTTGCCCTTGCGCGTGACCACGTGCAGCAGCACGGGGCCCTCGAACCGGCGCAGGTCGGACAGCGTCTCCTCGAGCACGCCGAGGTCGTGTCCGTCGATCGGACCGAAGTACTTGAGTCCCATCTCCTCGAACAGGATCGTGGGCGCCACCATGTTCTGCAGGCCCTCTTTGATGCGGCCTGCGCCCTGCTGTGCGCGCATGCCCTTGGGCAGCAGGCCGAGCAGGTCCCACACGTCCTTCTCGAACGCGCGGTAGATGCGGCTGGTGGTGAGCTTGGTGAGATAGCGATGGATCGCGCCGATGTTGGGCGAGATGCTCATCTCGTTGTCGTTGAGGATCACGATGAGCCGCTTCTTGAGCTCGCCGGCGTTGTTGAGGCCTTCGAACGCCATGCCGCCCGTCAGCGCGCCGTCGCCGATCACGGCGATCACATGGTGGTCCTCGCCCTTCAGGTCGCGCGCCGCGGCGAAGCCGAGTGCGGCCGAGATCGACGTGCTGCCGTGGCTCGTGCCAAAATGGTCATGCTCGCTCTCGGCGCGGCGCGGATAGCCTGCGATGCCGTCGGCCTGGCGCAGCGTGTGGAACTGCTCGAGCCGCCCGGTGAGCAGTTTGTGCGGATAGCTCTGATGCCCCACGTCCCAGATGATCTTGTCCCTGGGCGAGTCGAACACGCGGTGCAGCGCCAGCGTCAGCTCGACCACGCCCAGGTTGGGCGCGAGGTGCCCGGCGTTGCGCGCCACGGTCTGGATGATGAC
>CADEFY010000124.1 GCA_902826705.1 uncultured bacterium | reverse complement strand
GCGGGGGGCGGGGCGCCGGGCGGCCGAGGGGGGCGTACTCGCCGCGGAGGCGGAGCAGGACCTGCAGCGCGTGCGCGAGGCGTACGCCGACGGCCGCCTGCCGCATGCGGAGTACCTGGCGCTGCGCCGGCAGTTGGTGGACGCGGTGGTGGAGGGACTGGAGCACGAGGCGGAGCACTGGCGGGCCGTGGCCGCGCTCGAGCGCGCCGGCGGCATGGGGATCGACGCGATGCACGAGGAGGCACGATGAACCGCCGAACGCTGCTGTGCATGGGAGTCGCCCTCGCGGCCGCGCTCGGCGCGTCGATGGCCGCGGCACACGAGGGGCACGATCACGCCGCGTCCGAGCGCGCGGCGCCGGTGAACGCAGTCGCGATCACGCGCGTCGCGCAGTCACCGCGCCATGAGCTGGTCCTGCGTGCACCCGCACTGCACCCGGGCGAGCGCACGCGGCTCGAGCTGTACGTGAGCGACTGGAGCACGAACGCCCCCGTGACCGGCGCCGACGTGGCGATCGAGCTGCGCGCCCGGGAGACCTCGGGCGAACCCGCGCGCGGCGCCACGCAGAGCACCGCAGACGGCGTGTACACCGCCGAGCTCGCGCTGCCCCCCACCGGCGACTACAACTTGCTCGTGCGCGTGCGCTCGTCGCTGGGCAGCGACGAGTTCGCGCTCGCGGCCGTGCGCGTGGAGCCGCCCGCCGATCCGGCGGGCACGCGTTCACCGCTGCTGCTGCTGGGCGGGGGCGCCGTGGGGCTCGTGGTGCTGATCGCCGCCCTCGCGTGGTGGACGGGCCGGCGCCGTGCGCGCGCGGCCGCAGCCGTGCTGCTGCTGGTCGGGGGTGCGATGGCGGCCGCTCCCGCGCTCGCGCACGAGGGCAACGACCACGTCGAGCCCGCGCCCGCCGCCGCCCCCGGTGGCGCGGTGGAGCGCGTGTCGATGCCCAAGCCCTCGCAGTTCCTGCTCGGCGTGCGCACGCAGGTCATCGCGTTGTCGACCGTGCCCCGGCAGGTCGCGCTGCTCGGGCGGGTCGCGCCGCGCGGCGGCGCCGAAGCGGATGTGGTGGCGCCACAGGCCGGCCGCGTCGACCTGCTCGGCCGGCGCGTGCCGGTGCTGGGGGACCGCGTGGCGCGCGGCCAGTTGCTCGGGCACCTCGTCGTGGTGGACTCGCTCGCGATCCGCGCGCCCATCGCGGGTCAAGTGACCGCCACACACGTCGTGCATGGGCAGCGCGTCGAGGCGGGGCAGAGGCTGGTGTCGCTGCTCGATGCCTCCACGGTGTGGGTGCATGCCGACGTGTACGAGCGCGACCTGGCGGCCGTGGAGCGTGCGAGCCGTGCGGTCGTGACGAGCGACGCCTGGCCGGGCGAGCGGTTCATGGGCCGGCGCGTGGCGCTCGGCGCCACGGCGAGCGAACTGCCCGGCACGGTCGAGGGCTGGTTCGAGGTGCCCAATCCGCGCGGTCGGCTGCGCGTGGGGCTGCCCGTGTCGGTGGCCGTGGAGCTGGGCGGCGCGGAGCCCCTCGCGGTGCTGCCCCGCGAGGCCGTGCTCGAGGACGCGGGCCGCGCCACCGTGTGGCTGCACGAGGCGCCGGAGACGTTCGTGGCCCGCGCGGTGCAGATCGTGGTGCGGCTCGGCGACCGCCTGGCAGTGCGGGGCCTGCGCCCCGGTGAGCGCGCGGTGATCGCCGGCGCGCCGGCGGTGGCGGCGCTGCCGCGGCTGCGTGAGGAGCCCTGATGTTCGATGCGCTCATCGCGTTCTCACTGCGCCGCCGCGCGCTGGTGATCGCGGCGGCCCTGCTGCTCACCGCCTACGGCGCGTGGGTGGTGCCGCGCATGCCGATCGACGTGTTCCCGGACCTCAACCGCCCCACGGTCACCGTCATGACCGAGGCACCCGGTCTCTCGCCCGAGGAGGTCGAACTGCTCGTCACGGTGCCGCTCGAGCAGTCGCTGCTCGGCGTCTCGGGCGTGCAGCGCGTGCGCGCCACGAGCGGGATCGGGTTGAGCGTGGTGGCGGTGGAGTTCGGCTGGGGCGCCGACGTGGCCCGTGTGCGGCAGACGGTGGCCGAACGGCTGGCGCTGGCGCGCGAGCAGATCCCCGAGGGGCTCACGCCGGCGATGGGGCCGGTCAGCTCGATCATGGGCGAGATCCTGCTGCTGGGCCTCGAGTGCGACTCCACCATGACGCCGCCCGAACTGCGGCGCTTCGCCGACTTCACGCTGCGGCCCCGGCTGCTGTCGGTGCCGGGCGTGTCGCAGGTGATCGCCATGGGCGGCGGCGTCGAGCAGGTGCACATCGAGGCCGATCCGGCGCGCATGGCTGCGCTCGGGGTGACGCTCGCCGACGTGGCCGATGCCGTCAGCGGCGCCAACGCGCGCAGCCGCGGCGGCGCGCTGGAGACGCAGGGGCGCGAGTGGCTGGTGCGATCGCTGGGCCGTATCGAGCGCCCCGAGGACCTGCTCTCGGCCGTCGTCGCCACGCGCGACGGGCTGCCGGTACCGCTGCTGCAGGTGGCGGAAGTCAGAATGGGCATCCAGCCGCCGAGGGGCAGCGCGGGCGTGGACGGCCGCCCGGCCGTGATCCTCTCGGTACAGAAGCAGCCGCACCAGAGCACGGTGGCCCTGACGCGCGCGATCGAGCGCACGCTCGCCGAGCTGTCACCGAGCCTGCCCACGGGCATGAAGGTGCAGCCGCTGTTCGTGCAGTCGCGCTTCATCGAGGCGGCGGTGGCCAACGTGGAGCATGCGCTGCGCGATGGCGCGCTGCTCGTGGCGGTGGTGCTGCTGCTGTTCCTGCTCGACTGGCGCACCACGCTGATCACGCTCACCGCGATCCCGCTGTCGTTCCTGACGGCGCTGCTGGTGATGCGGGCGATGGGCGCCACCATCGACACCATGGTGCTGGGTGGCATCGCGATCGCCATCGGCGAGCTGGTGGACGATGCCATCGTCGACGTGGAGAACGTGTTCCGGCGCCTGCGCGAGAACCGCGCCGCGGGTTCGCCGCGGCCGCCGCTGCAGGTGGTGCTCGCGGCCTCGCGCGAGGTGCGCAACGCCATCGTCTACTCCACGGTGCTCGTGGTGCTCGTGTTCATCCCGCTCTTCGCCCTGGGCGGGATCGAGGGCAAGCTGTTCCGCCCGCTGGGCGTGGCATACGTCGTGAGCATCGTGGCGTCGTTCCTCGTGAGCCTCACGGTGACACCCGCGCTCTGCGCATGGCTGCTGCCGAGCGACCGCAGCCGCAGCGCGCTCGGTGAGACGCGGTTCGTGCGTGCGCTCAAGCGACTCGACCGCCGTTGGCTCGAGGCCACACTGGCGCGGCCGTGGCCGGTGTTCGCCGTGGCGGGGGTGCTGGTGGTCGCGGCTTCGGCGGCAGTGCCGCTGCTGGGGCGCGAGTTCCTGCCGCCGTTCAACGAGGGCACGGTCACGGTGAGCGTGCTGGCGCGGCCCGGCATCTCGCTGACCGAGTCCACTCGTCTGGGCGCGCTGGCGGAGCGACTGCTGCATCAGGTGCCCGAGGTGGTCTCGACCGGGCGGCGCACCGGGCGCGCCGAGCAGGACGAACACGCCGAGGGCGTGCACAACAACGAGATCGAGGTGGACCTGCGCGCGTCCGAGCGCAGTCGCGCCCAGATCCTGGCCGACATGCGGCAGCAGCTCACGTCGATCCCCGGCGTGTCGGTGAGCGTGGGCCAGCCCATCTCGCACCGCCTCGACCACCTGCTCTCGGGCGTGCGCGCCCAGGTCGCGCTCAAGATCTCGGGGCCCGACCTGGCGGTGCTGCGCGCGCATGCGGCCGAGGCGGCGCAGATCATGGCGAGCGTGCCGGGGTTCGTGGACCTGCAGCTCGAGGCGCAGACCGAGGTGCCGCAGCTGCGCATCACGCCCGATCGTGCGGCGCTGGCGCGCTTCGGCGTGACGGCCGAGACGCTGTCGGAGGTGGTGGAGACCGCGGTGCAGGGCCGCACGGTGACGCAGTGGGTCGACGGCCCGCGACGCGTCGACGTGGTGCTTAGGTTCGACGAGCAGGCGCGCCGCGACCCCGAGGCCATGCGCGCCACGCGCGTGCAGACCGCAGACGGCCGCTCGGTCCCGTTGGCCATGCTCGCCAGCGTGACGACCGCGGCCGGCCCCAACCAGATCGTGCGCGAGAACGGCGAGCGCCGCATGGTGATCGCCGCCAATGTGGCCGGCCGCGACCTGGGCAGCGCGGTCGATGCGCTGCGCGCGCGGCTGTCGCGCGAGCTGCGCCTGCCGCCTGGGTACGCGCTCACGCTGGGCGGGCAGTTCGAGAGCCATGAATCGGCCACGCGATGGATCGCGTTCCTCGGCCTGCTCTCGGTGGTGGGCATGCTGCTGGTGCTGGTGTCCTACTTCGGGTCGGTCACGCTGGCGCTGCAGGTGCTGCTCAACATCCCGCTCGCCCTGGTGGGGGCGGTGGCAGCGCTGGCGATCACCGGCAGCACGCTGTCGGTGGCCTCGCTCGTGGGGTTCGTGACGCTCACCGGCATCGCCACACGCAACACGATCCTGATGCTGTCGCACTACCTGCACCTGATGCGCGAGGAGCGCGTGCCGTTCGGCCGCGAGCTGATCGTGCGCGGCTCCCTCGAGCGGCTGGTGCCGGTGCTCATGACGGCGTCCACCGCGATCCTGGCGCTGGTGCCGCTCGCGTGGGCGCCCGATGTGCCGGGCAAGGAGATCCTGCATCCGGTGGCGGTGGTGATCCTGGGGGGGCTGATCAGCTCCACGCTGCTCGACATGCTGATCACGCCGGCGATGTTCCTGATGTTCGGCCGTGCCGCCGCGGAGGCGCACGTGCGTCGGGCGGAACAGGGCAGTGAGGAGGCGTTGAGATGAGATGGATCCTGGGGATCGCATGGGTCATGGTCGCGCTCGCCGGCTGCGGCCGGTCGGCGCCGGAGCGTCCCGGTTCGCCGGTCGCGAGTGGCGATGTGCCGAGCGCGCCGGCCGCGGCGGATACCGCCGCGGCACCGGACGCGCTGCACGAGATCGACGGCGAACGCGCACGCCTTGCCGCGGCACTCGAGCGCGGCTCGCTCGATGAGGCGAGCGTGCCCGCCTACCGGGTGCGCGACCTGACGCGCGCGATCGCGCAGCAGGCCGTGGGCCTTGGCGCGGCCGACCGCCGCACGCTCACCGACGCCGCCGCGCGAGTGAACACGGCGACGCTGGCGATCGAGGCCGCCGCCACGCGCGGCGATCTGGGTGCGGCGCGCGAACGCATGGCCGATGTGATGGCGGCGCTGACGGTGTTCCAGGGCGTGGCCGAGCGCGCATCCGTGCGCGGACTCGAGGCGGCGATGGAGTCGCGCACGGTCAAGCTGCATGGCGAGATCATCGACCCGCAGTGCTACTTCACCCACGACGGCCGCGGCGCCGATCACGCGGCATGTGCCGTGATGTGCGCCCGGGGCGGGCAGGACCTGGCGTTCCTCGACGAGGCCGACGGGCGTGTCTACCCTCTGATCGCAGCTTCGCACGGCATGGACCCCAATCACGGACTCATCCCGCACGTGGGGCGTGTCGTGGACATGGAAGGCGTGCTGTTCCGCCGGGGCGCGACCGCGTTCCTGCTCATCCAACGCGTCGACGGCCAGGCGGTCGTCGCATCGGAGGGTTCATGAAGCTCCGCCACACCATCCTCGCGGCATTCGCCCTGATCGCCGTACTCGCCACCGGCTGCGCCTCATCGAACACGTCGCGCGAGATCGCCGTGAGCGCCACGGCCAACGGTTTCGAGCCCGCGGTGATCGACGTGAAGCAGGGCGACACCGTCGTGCTGGTGCTGACGCGCACCGAAGAGGCCACGTGCGCCACCGAGGCGCACTTCGAGGAGACGGGCCGCAAGGTGGACCTGGCGCTCAACGAGCCGCAGCGCGTCGAGATCCCCACGGCCAGCAAGGGCACGATCCACTATGCGTGCGCCATGAACATGTGGAAGGGCGAGGTGCGGGTGAACTGACGGCTGTTCAGTCGCCGGCAGCCAGCTCCACCACGCGGATGCGGCGCGCGTCCGGATCGTGCCACGCGAGCACGATCCGACCGTCGGGCCCAGGGGCGAGCTGCGGGAACCCGCTCGCACGCTTCTTGGACACGCGCGCGACGCGCAGCGCCGGCGCGTCGCCCGAGCGCTGCAGCACGCGCGCGACCAGCGTGGCATGCGGCCCGGACTCCTCGAGCCAGGCCGCCACGTCGCCGCCGCCGGGGAGCGCGGCCATCGCGACTCGGCCGAGCGGACGGCCCAGATCGATCCGTCGCGCGCCCATGAGCGCGTCCGGTCCCAGCCACGCGTGGCGCACCATGGGCCCGTCCTCGCCGCCGCTCGACTCGGTGTAGAACGCCACACCGGCACCCGTGGCCGCCGGACCGTTGACCGGGCAGCCGGGGATGCGCCAGCCGTCGCCGCTGGCGATGCGCGGCGCCTCGGGCGCCGCCGTGTCGAGCACGGCGAGGTCGCGCACCTCATCGGCGCCTCGGTCGCGGTAGAACACGCGCGTGCCCGACTGCGCGGTGCCGCAGCAGTCGCACACGCGATCGTCGAGCGTGACCTCGCCGCTCACCCGCCCGTCTCGGTCGACGCGCGCCGCGTGCAGGGCCATCTGGGCGGCCGGGTCGCCCTCGGCCCGCCCGGCATACGCATGGCCGTCGAGCCACACGACGCGCGCGTGGTCGCCGGCGTCGGCCACGGACACGAACCCGTGCTCGGTGGCCGAGGTGTCGCGGTGCAGCCGGCTCGGCGCGCTCCACGTGCGGCCGTCGTCGGCCGAGACGGCGTAGCGCACGTGGTAGGCGTAGGGCGCGCCGGCCACGCGCCACGCCCAAGTGGCGATCAGGCGGTCGCGCGCGTAGCGCGTGACCACCGGGAAGTCCGCCCAGTTGACGAAGAACGAGTCGCCCTCGGCGATCGTGCGAGGCTCGCTCCAGCGGCCGTCGTCCCACTGCGCCATGCGCAGGCGATGGCCGCCCGCCGCACGTGGCTCCTGCCACGACAGCACGAGCGCGTCGCCGGGGCCGGGCGCGAGCCGCGGCGTGCTGGCGCCGCGCGGCGCGGGCGAGGTGAGCGTGCGCGCCACGCGCAGGACGCCGGGTGCAGCGTGGGCCGCCGTGCTCGTGAGCAGCGTGGCGATCACGGCCAGACCGAGAGCGCGAGCCCGCCTCACGCCAGCCCCCAGTCCTCCAGGTCCTCTTCATCGAGGCCGAGCAGGTGGCCGACCTCGTGCTGCACCGTGATGCGCACTTCGCGGGCGAGTTCCTCGCGATCGGCGCAGGCGCGCAGCAGGTTGCGGCGGAAGAGGTGGATCGAGCCGGGCAGCGCGGGCGGCGCGCCGGAGCGCTCGGTGAAGACGTGCTGCCCCACGAACAACCCGAGCAGGTCGGGAGTGAGCGGCGGCTGCTCGTCGGTGAGCATGGCCACGCTCGGCAGGTCCTGCACCACCACCGGCACGTCGCGCAGCTTGTCGCGCACGCGTTCGGGCAGCTCGGCCACGCACTTCTCGACCAGCGCGTCGAACTCCTCGTTGCTCACCTCGAGTGGCTGGGGGAACTGGTCGGGGTCGAGCGCCTCGGCCTTCTCGGACGCCTCGGCAGCGCCGCTCGCATCGCCGAGGAACTCGAGCGCGCGAGAGAGCAGGTCCCAGCCCTGCGCGTAGCCCGGCACGATCGCCACGGCGCGCTGCGCGTCCTCGCGCGCCTCGGGGAAGCGCACCAGGTCGTAGGCGGCGGCGGCGCGCAGGAAGAAGAACTCGGCTGGGTCGGCCGCCCGCTCGGCGCCCTTGAGCAGGTCGATGGCGCGCGCCGGCTCCCCTTCTTCCAGCGACAGGGTGGCATCGAGGATGCGGAGGTCCGGGTGCCCGGGCCGCTTGCGGGCGAGCGCCGTGACCGACAACCGGGCCGCCTCGAGCTCGCCCTCCTCCATGAGGTCATGGATGCGTTCGATCTCGGCCCACTCGGTCTCGGTCAGCGCGTCATAGGGGGAGGAGGACATGTCAGGGGCCAAGGTACGCGGGTCGGGCGGTGGAGGCCAGCATCACGGAATCCGGCGACCCGAACTTCACCCTTGCAACCAGACGAGCGTCCGGCGCAGCGTGCCCCCATCGCCCGGACCTGACGGGCGGACTCGAGCAGCGGCGCGAGTACGATTCATGGGGCGTGCTGACGGCGGACACCGGCGGCGTGTTCCAGTCACTGGGCTACGC
>CADEFY010000123.1 GCA_902826705.1 uncultured bacterium | reverse complement strand
GCTACCGGCTGATCGATGCCGACCCTGGCCGCACTGCCGCCGAGCGCTCGCGCCGCGATGCGGCCATGCGCCCCGCTCCGCTGACGGCGCACCACCGCGCGGGCGCCGCGCCGGCCCCCGGTGCCGGAGGCCTCGCGGGGTACTTCACTCTCGATGAGATCCGGCTCGCGCTCCAGGACCTGGTCGACCACGACACCCGCGATGCGGTGGCCGACAAGATCGACACGGTGGGCTACTCGCTGCACGGCCGCCCGATCTGGGGGCTCGAGCTCGGGCGGCGCGTGACTGGCCCGGACACGCGGCCGGTCGCGTTCTTCAACGCGCTCACCCACGCGCGCGAGCCGGGGGGCATGCAGGCCCTGTTCCACTTCGCCGGGCATCTCGTCCACCAGGACGGCGCCGACGACGAGGCCACCGCGCTGCTCGACCAGCGGCGCATCTATCTCGTTCCAGTGGTCAACCCCGATGGCTACCGCTACAACCAGCGCATCTACGACTCCACCGCTGCATTCGGGCTGTGGCGGAAGAACCTGCGCGACAACAACAGCAATGGCCTCACGGACGGCGGCGACGGCGTGGACATCAACCGCAACTACGGCCATCGCTGGGGGTTCAACAACGTCGGTTCGAGCCCGAGTGCCAACAGTGGCACCTATCGCGGCCCATCGGCGTTCTCCGAGATCGAGACGCGCGTGCAGCGCGACCTCGTGGTGGCGCTCGATCCGGTGTCGGGGTTCTCGTTCCACACTTACAGCGATCTGCTCGTGCACCCGTGGGGCTGGACGCCGGCGGGCACGCCGGACTCCTCGCGCTTCTATGAGTGGAACGACCGGATGACGCGCCAGAACGGCTTCACGGGCGGACCCGGGCCGCGGATCCTGTACGAGGTCAACGGCGAGTTCAACGACTGGATGTACGGCGACACGCTGCTCAAGCCCAAGGGCTACACCTGGACGCCCGAAGTGGGCGGGCCCGATGACGGCTTCTGGCCGCCGGCCTCGCGCATCGTGCCGCTCAACGAGAGCATGTTGCGCGCCAGCCTCGAAGCGGCCGCGATCGCCGGCCCGTGGGTGCGCGCCGCCGCGTCGCGCCTCGTCGAGGGCACACTCGATGCGGGCCGCGCCGCGCACCTGGTCGTGCGGGCGCGGCACTACGGCGCGCAGGGCACCGCGGGCCCGTCGCTCTCGGCCACGCTCACGTCGCTCTCGGCCGAGGCCGAGGTGCTCTCGGGCACTGTCGACTACCCCTCGCTGGCGCCGTTCACCGACGCAGAGCCGTCGGGCGGTGCGTCGTTCTGGGTGGCCGCCGTGGACACCATCACGCCGGGCCGCATGGTGCGCTTCCGCATCGACTGGCGTGATGCGAACGGGTTCCGCGGCCGCGACACGGTCGAGGTCGTGGTGGGCACGCCGACCGTGGCGTACCTGAACTCGTTCGATGCGCTCACCGGCTGGACCTCGACGGGCGGCTGGGGCGTGGTGAGCAACGACCCGCGCCACCCGAGCCGCTACCTCTCCGACAGCCCGAGCGGGCTCTACGGCTCGGGGGCGTCGCAGTCGCTCACACTCGCCACGGGCATCGACCTCTCGGCGGGCACCCGGGCATGGCTGCGCTTCGAGGACCGCTGGGTGTTCGAGAGCGGCTTCGATGGCGCGGTGCTCGAGGCCAGCGCGAACGGCACGGACTGGGTCCCGCTCATGGGCAACGGCACCACCGCCAACGACCCTGCGAGTGCGCTCGACCTGACGGGGCAGCCGGTGTTCGAGGGCTCGCGCTGGCTGTGGGCCGAAGACCGTGCCGAGCTGCGCGGCCTCGCCGGTGGCAGTGGCGCGACCAGCGTGAGGCTGCGCCTGCGCATGGCGAGCGACTTCGGGCTGCAGCTCGACGGACTGTCGATCGACTCGCTGCGCGTGCTCGTCTACGACCCCTCGGCACAACCCGCGCCCGTGTCCGTGGGCAGCGGCGCTCCGCCGGCCCGACTCGCGTTCGCCCCGCCCTCGCCCAACCCGGCGCGCGATCGCGTGCGGTTCGCCTTCGCGCTGCCGCGCGCGGGCGACGTCGAGCTCACGGTGCTCGACGTGCAGGGCCGCCGCGTGCACCAGCGCACGGAGCGCGTGGCATCGGCATCCGATGCGCTCGCGTGGGGCTGGGACCTGCGCGACGCCCGCGGCGCGCGTGTGGCACCGGGCCTCTACCTCGCGCGCCTGCGCAGTGCCGACGGCGAGGCGCAGCGCCCGTTGGTCGTGATGCCCTGATGCTCCCGAGCGCGCGCGCGCTGCACGAGACCATCGCCACGCGACACCTGCACGACGGCCGGCTCGCCGGCGCCGACCAGGGGGTGCGCTGGAACATCCGGGTGTGGCGGTTCGTGAAGAGCTACCTGCCCATGCTGCGCCCGCGCGAGCGCTACTACTTCCTGCAGGGTCAAGCGTACTGGGCGCTGGCGAACTGGACGCTGGGCGACATCACCGGCGAAGCGCGCTTCCACGACGCAGCGCGCGCCGCGACGCGCGTGATCCGCGACACGCAGCGGCCGGATGGCGCGTGGGATTACCCGCTCCCGGAGCGCCGGCACCTGGTCGCCACGGTCGAGGGCGACTTCGGCGCCATCGCGCTGCTCGAGGCGTTCGCCCGCGACCGCGAGCGCGTGTGGCTCGAGGCGGCGCAGCGCTGGCACGCCTATGTGGAGCGCGAGATCGGCTACCAACAGCACCCGGCGGGACTCTGCGTGAACTACTTCCAGAAGCCACGCGGGCTGGTGCCCAACAACACATGCGAGTGGATCTGGGTGCTGGGCCGCTTCGCCACGGCCACAGGGGATGCGCGCTACCTGGAGCGCGTGCCGGCGATGCTCGCGTTCCTCGAGGCCGTGATGATGCCCACCGGCGAACTGCCGTACGAGCTGCCCGGCGTGCACGAGCCGCGGCTGCGGCAGCACTACCTCTGCTATCAGTACAACGCGTTCCAGTGCATGAAGCTCGCGTGGTACGCCCACGCGCATGGCGATGCGCGCGCCCGTGTGCTGGCCGTACGGTTGGCCGGCTACCTCGCCGGCGGCGTGCTCGAGTCGGGCGCCGTGCGTGCTAGTTGCGATCATGTCGCGCCCGAGGTGCTCTACTACGCGGACGCCGTGGGCATGGCGCTGCACACGGTGAGCGCGTACGGTTGGGCATCGCACCAGGCCCTGGCCGATCGCACGTTCCGGTTCGTGCGTTCGCACCAGCGGCGCGATGGCGGGCTCGAGTTCTTCTCGCGCGGGGACTACGGCCTGCTCTCGGACCGCAACGAGTATCCCCGCTACCTCGCCATGACGCTGTACCACTTCGCCGAGCGCGCCCGCGATGCGCGGCCGCTCGACTGAGCCTCCCCCGCCCATGCGCGTGCTGACCGTGACCAACATGTGGCCGAGCGCCGAGCGCCCGCACTGGGGCGCGTTCGTGCGCTCGCAGGTGGAGTCGCTGGTGGCGGCAGGCGTGGAGAACACGCTCTACGAGATCCCGGGCTGGCGTGGCACCGGCCACTATGTGCGCGCGCTGCGGGAGCTGCCGCGGATCGCGCGCGACTGCGGCGCCGAACTGGTGCACGCGCACTACGGACTGTCGGGTGCGGCCGCACTCGCGGTGCCTCTGCCCCGGGTGGTGAGCTTCTGCGGGGACGACCTGCTGGGCAGGCCCGACGCCCACGGCACGCTGAGCTGGAAGAGCCGCGCGCTGATCCCGGTGTCCGTGCACGCCGCCCGCCGCGCTGACGCGGTGATCGTGAAGAGCGAGGAGATGCGGCGGGCCATCCGGGGTATCCCCGACGTGCATGTGATCCCCAACGGTGTCGACCTGCAGCGCTTCAAGCCTCGTCCGCGCGAGGAGGCGCGCCGCGCCATGGGCTGGCGCGAGAGCGGGCAGGTGCTGCTCTTCCCCGCCGACCCGGCCGAGCCGCGCAAGAACTTCCCGCTCGCCCAGGCCGTGGAACGTGCGCTCGTCGCGCGCGGGTTCGATGTGCGACTCGAGCACCTCTATCGCCAGCCGCAGGAGCGCATCGCGATCGCCATGAGCGCCGCCGACGTGCTGCTGCTGCCCTCGTTCCACGAGGGCTCGCCCAACGCGGTCAAGGAAGCGCTCGCCTGCGACCTGCCCGTGGTGGCCGCGGCCGTGGGCGATTGCATGGAGCGGCTGGCGGGCGTGATGCCCTCGGCGATCGCCGCGCGCACACCCGAGGCGTTCACCGCCGCCACCGCGGCGGTGCTCGAGGCGAACACGCGCAGCAACGGCCGTGCGATCGTGTCCGAGTTGTCGCTGGAGCGGGTCGCGCAGCGCGTGCTCGCGGTATACGCGCAGGCACTCGCGCGCGGCCGGAGGGCGGCCTAGATGTGCGGCATCGCCGGCTGGTACGCGCGCGACGGCCGCCCCGTGGCCGACGCGGTCGTCTCCGCGATGTGCGGCTCGATCGTGCACCGCGGCCCGGATGACGAGGGGCGGCTGGTCGAGGGCGACTTCGGGTTCGGCATGCGGCGGCTCGCGATCGTCGACGTGGCCGGCGGGCACCAGCCCATGACGAGCGAGGACGGCCGCTTCGCGATCACGTTCAATGGCGAGATCTTCAATCACCCGGCGCTGCGTCGGGAGCTCGAGTCCAAGGGCCACCGGTTCCGCACGAACAGCGACACCGAGAGCATCCTGCGTGGGTTCGCCGAATGGGGCGACGGCGTGTGGGCGCGGCTGGAGGGCATGTTCGCCGTGGCCATCTGGGACCGCACGCACCGCACCTTGCACCTGGCGCGCGATCCGCTCGGCATCAAGCCGCTGTTCTACACGCTGCAACAGGGTGGCATCGCGTGGGGCTCGGAGCTCAAGACGCTCGCGCCCGTTCCCGGCCTGACGTTCACACCCCGCGCGAGGTCGATGGACGAGTACTTCGCGTTCGGCCATGTACTCGCGCCCCATTCGATCTACGACGAGGTGATCAAGCTCGCGCCCGGCTGCTCCCTTACGATCGGGCCCGATGGCGCACCTCGCGAGACGCGCTTCTGGCGATTCGCGTACCGCCCCGCGCCTGCGGCGAGTGAGTCGGAATGGATCGAGCGGTTCCGCGACACGTTCACGGCGTGCGTCGAACGGCACCTGCAGAGCGATGTGCCCCTGGGCGCGTTCCTCTCGGGCGGTGTCGATTCGTCGGCCGTGGTGGCGGCGATGACGCGCGTCATGCGCGAGCCGGTGCGCACGTTCACGATCGGCTTCTCGGCCGCCGAGGCCGACGAGTCGCCCTACGCCCGCCGCGTCGCCGAGCACCTCGGCTGCCGGCACACCGAGCGCCTCGTGGAACTGGATGACGCGGCCACGATCCTGCCGCAGCTCGCGGCCGCGTACGACGAACCGTTCGCCGACCCCTCTGCGATCCCGACCTGGTACGTGTCGCGCCTGGCGCGCGAGCAGGTGACGGTGGCGATGTCGGGCGACGGCGGCGACGAGCTGTTCGCGGGCTACGAGCGGCACTACAACGAGCGCCTCGTGCAGACGCGACGGCCGTTGTTCCGCGTGGCTGCCGCGCTGGCGCACCTTCCGCCGCTGCCGGTGCCGCGCTGGAACTACCTGCGCCAGCGGCTCGCCAAGGTGAGCGGCGACGCCATGCTGGGCAGCACGTTCGAGCGGTTCTTCAGCAAGTATCAGTTGGCGCCACGCGCGGTGCGCGCCGGGCTCTACCGCCCCGAGTTCACGGCGCAGCTCGAGCGCGGCGACGAGTTGGAGCGGCTCGCGCGGGCGTACTTCCCCGAGCGCGTCTCGGACGACCCGGTCGAGAACCTGCTCTACGCCGACACCGTGGTGCGGCTACCGGATGACATGCTCACCAAGGTCGATCGCGCGAGCATGCAGCACTCGCTCGAGGTGCGCGTGCCGTTCCTGTCGCACGTGTTCGTCGACTTCGCGGCCACGATGCCGGTGCAGCTCAAGCTGCGCGGCGCCACCGGCAAGTGGATCGTGCGACGCGCCGTGGAGGGCTGGCTGCCGCCGGGCGTGCTGGAGCGGCCCAAGCAGGGCTTCGCCGTGCCGCTCGCCCGCTGGGTGCGCGGCGATCTGGGCAGCTTCGCGGAGTCGTTGTGGCGCGACTCGCGTGCCGATGACGCCGGAGCGTTGTCACCCGCCGCCGTGACGCGGCTGTTCGCGGAGCACCGCAGCGGCCACGCGGACCGCTCGCAGATCCTGTACGCGCTCGCGATGTTCGCGCTGTGGTGGCAGGCACGGCCGCGCGCGACCGCCAGCGTCAACGCGTGAGCGTGGGCTCCACCCGGGCGCGGTAGAGCTGGTTGGGCCGGCCTTCATCCCACGGCCGATACTCGAGCGCGAACGCGATGCGCTCGGCGAGCGGCGGATGCGTGTAGAAGAGCACCCGCACCCACGGCGCCGGCGCCGGATCGCTGCGGTTGTTCTGTGCCAGTTGCAGGAACGCGCGGGCGCCGGCGTCGTTGTCGCGTGTGAGTTCGAGCGCGTACACGTCGGACTCGTGCTCCATCTGGCGGCTGACCGCGTTGGAGACCGGCTGGCCTGCGAACCCGACCACCGTGAGCGCCGCCACCAGAAGCGGCAGCGCCGCCAGATCCCCCACGCCCTGCACGCCCCATTGCGCGCCGAAGCGCGCCAGCACCAGGTGCGCGATCCATGCCGAGAGCCCGAACACGGCGAACGCGCCCACCGTCACCCACAGCAGCCCGGTCCAGATGTGGCGCAGCACGTAGTGGCCCATCTCGTGGCCCATCACGAAGAGGATCTCGTCGCGCTGCAGCCGCTCGAGCGTGGTATCCCAGAGCACGATGCGCTGCGAAGCGCCGAAACCGTTGACGTAGGCGTTGACCTTGTTGGTCTTGGTGCTCATGTCGACTTCGTACACGTCGCGGCCCGGGATGCCGGCGCGGGCACCCAGATCGAGGATCTGCTGGCGCAGGGCAGCGTCCTGGAGCGGCGTGAAGCGGTTGAACAGGGGGTCGAACACCAACGGCTGCAGCAGCGTGGCCGCCACGGCGATCGGCAGCGTGCCCAGCGACAGCCACAGCCACCAACTGCGCGGCCTACGCTCGATCACGCGCCAGGCCAGCCAGAGCAGTGGCACCACGCCCATCACCACCACGCTGAACGTGATGCCCTTGATGGAGTCGAACGCCCAGTCGGCGAGCGTCTGGTTGCTGAGCCCGAACTGATGCTCGAGCGCGAACTCCTCATACCACGCCAGCGGCAGCGTGAAGAGTGCCACGGCCACCGAGTAGAGCGTGAAGTAGACGAGCACGCGAACGTAGCCGCGTGAGCCCATGGCATGGGCGATGTCGCGGAAGCGCGCCGAGAGCCCGGTGAAGAGCAGCAGCAGCGACACCAGCACGCCGTAGACCGGCCCCACGAGGCGCAGCCACACGCGGATGCCCTGATAGGCGCGGTTCTCGGGCGTGAAGCCATCCCGCGCCTCGGCGAGCAGGTCACGCGGCGGCGGGGCGGGGGGCGCCGCCAGCGCGCCAACAGACGCGGAGTCCGCGGCGAGGTTCGTCGGTGCAGCGCCTGTGTCCTGGGCGTGTGCGGTGGCGCATGCGCCCGCGCCGAGCAGCATCGCGCAGGCGAGCGCGATCGAAGTGCGGCGCAGCGACGCGCCCGCGCGTGCGATCAGCGCAGCACCACGACGCGTCGCAGGAACTCCTCGTCGCCGGTGCGGGCGCGCAGGAAGAACACGCCTGGCCGCAGGCGGTGGCCTGCGTCGTCGCGCAGGTCCCACTCCATCGCATGCACACCGGCGTCGAGTTCGCCCTTCTGGACCAGCCGCACGCGGCGGCCGGCGATGTCGATCGCCTCCACCGTGCTCTCGGCCTTCCTGGGAAGCGCCAGCTCGAAGCGCGTGCGCACGGTGGCAGGACTCGGCGTGGGCTTGGAGAACGCCACGCGCAGCACCGAACCGTCCGCGTCGAGCGTGGGGAACGTGGTGAGCACGTTGGAGACCATGGACCAGTTGCCGAACTCGTCGCGCGTGCGCAGCGCGAAGTAGACCTGCGTGCTCTCCGGCATGTCGGCCACCGTCACCTCCTCGACCGTGCCCGGCTCCCCGGGCTCGGGTGTGGGCACGCGCGTGGCGGTGCTGAAACGGCTCGGGAACTGCGAGGCGCGGAACGAATAGCGCAGGTCGTACTCGGCCGCACGACCGAACGTGGAGTCATCCCCCGGCGCGGTCCAACGCAGCAGGATGTTGATCGCCGCCGCTTCGCGG
>CADEFY010000122.1:4574-8412 GCA_902826705.1 uncultured bacterium | reverse complement strand
AGTGGTCCTGACGACCCACCAGCGGCTCGCTCGCACGCTGCAGGTCCGCCAACCGCCAGGGGCGCCGCGGCCACCAGGCGAACCGCTCCTGCAGGAGATCCGGCGCGTCGAGCAGGTGGTAGCGGTAGCGCCGCGCGATCGCGGAATGGCGCGCGTGGAAGCCCTCGGTCGCCTCGCTGGCCTCGACGATGCGCAGGTCGGACGGCAGGGCGCGTGCCGCGAGGGAGGCGATGGCACGTGCTGGCAGCGGCGTGCGCGCCGTGAAGCTCGCCACCTGGCCGCGCGCGTGCACGCCGGCATCGGTGCGGCCGGCACCGTTCACCTGCACCGGCGACTCGAGCACGGCGCTCAGCGCCTGCTCGAGCACACCCTGCGCCGTGCGCTGGTCGGGCTGCCGCTGCCAGCCGTGGAACGCGGTGCCATCGTAGGCGACGGTCAAGCGGAAGGTCCTCTCCTCGTTCACCGGGCGGCCGCGGGCGCGCCCACGACCCGCTCGGCGATCTGCACGGCGTTGAGCGCGGCGCCCTTACGGAGATTGTCCGAGGCGATCCACAGCACGATCCCGTGCGGATCCGCGAGGTCGCGCCGCACGCGTCCGACGAGCACGTCGTCGATCCCCTCGGCATCGAGCGGCATCGGGTAGCGAGCAGACGCGGGATCGTCCACGACGCGCAGCCCCGGGAACCCGGCGAGCGCCTGCCGTGCGGCGGCGGGATCGATCGCGCGGTCGTAGCGTGCGTGCACGCTGGCGCAGTGACCCACGCGGACCGGCACGCGCACCGCCGTCACGCTGACCGGGAGCTCCGGCAGGTCCAGGATGCGGCGTGCTTCCCACACCACCTTCATCTCCTCGCGCGAGTAGTCGTTCGACTCGAACCGGTCGATGTGCGGGATGCAGTTGAACGCGAACGCCGGTGAGCCGTCGGGGCGTCGCGGCACGGGGCCGTCGAGGCCCGAGCGCAGGCCCGCCTCGAGGTCCGCGACGGCCTCCGAACCGGCGCCCGAGACGGACTGGTACGTGCTCGCGACCACCGAGCGCAGCGTGCCGAGGCCGCGCAGGGCCGCCAATGCCATGACCAGCGGGGCCGCCGAGCAATTGGGGTTGGCGATCAACGTGGGGCGCGACGCGAGCAGGGCCCCGTTGACCTCGGGCACCACGAGCGGCACGGCGGGGTCGTAACGGAACGCGCTGCTGTTGTCCACGACCACCGCGCCCTCGGCGCGTGCGACCGGCGCCCACTGCTGCGCCAACGGATTCTCGACCGCGAACAGGGCCACCTCGGCGCCGGTGAAGGCGCCCTGATGCACCGCCTCGACCGGTACGTCGCGGCCGCGGAATCGCTGCGTGCGGCCCGCGGAGCGCTCGCTCGCGAGCAGGCGCACCGTCTCGCAGGGGAAGTCCCGCTCCTCGAGGAGTGCGAGCATGGTGCGACCGACCAGGCCGGTCGCGCCCAGGATCGCGACCGTGCGACTCACGCTGCGCCCCCGGTGGGCCGCGTCTCAGCGCGGCGCGTTCCGGGCGGGTCCGGCGGAACCGGCGACACCAGCAGGTTCTCCGTGAGAGAGGGGAAGGGTCGGGAGGGTCCGGAGGCCGCAATCTAGGCGGCGTCCGAGGGGGGTGTCAAAGCGCGAGCGCGTCTCAAGTCCGGCGCGTGCAGAGCCGAGACTCCCGATCCGAGGGACGCTGCCGCAGGGCAGCGCGCGAGGCGGCCGCGTGCCGTGCCGTGAGGACCGCGGGGTGCGCCCCGCCTCACACGAGGGGGCATCACCATGTTCCGGAGCATCCGGCTCGCCGCACTGCTCGGCGTCCTGTCCGCGTCCGCGCACGCGTCCACTCCACCACCGGCAGGATCGCCGGATTCGCAGGTGCGAGGCATCGTGCAGCGCGTGCAGGAGCGTCTTGCGCAGACGCCGGCCGCGCACGAGTCGGCCGCGGCAGCCACGGCGCATGCGACGGCTCCGCCCACGCCTCCCAAGCCGGCGGCGCGCGCCGCACATGCGCCGGCCGCGCACGCCGCGACGCCCACGGATCCCGAGGGCGCCTGGAACGCGCTCATGGCCGGCAACCGCCGCTTCGTGGACTCCAAGCCGATCGAGCGCCCGCTCGCGGCGCAGCGCACCGCACTCGCCAAGGACCAGCACCCGCACACCATCGTGCTCACCTGCGCCGACAGCCGGGTCAGCCCCGAGCTGGTATTCGACCAGAGCCTCGGCGACCTCTTCGTCGTCCGCACCGCGGGCAACGTGGCCGACGCCGTGGCGCTGGGCTCGCTCGAGTACGCCGTCGAACATCTGCACACGCATCTGCTCGTGGTGCTCGGTCACGAGAAGTGCGGCGCGGTGCGCGCGGCACTCGAACCTGGCGACATGCCCACGCCCAATCTGCAGGCGATCGTCGACCGCATCCGGCCCGCCACCGAGAAGCCGCGCGTGTGCTTCGAGGGCGAGGAACTCGTGAGCCGCTGCGTCGCCACCAATGTGCACCAGTCCGCACGCGATCTCGCCACGCACAGCCCGATCCTGCGCGAGCATGTGGCCCGGCAGGACCTGGTCATCAAGCGCGCGGTCTACGACCTGCGCTCGGGAGTCGTCACGGCCCTCGAGTGAGTCTGAGCGCGTTCAGTGCGAGCCGGCCGTGGCCGCGACGCGCGGCCGGCACTCGTGGATCGCATGCAGGCGCAGTCCGCGGAACACGCCGCGCGGCCGGATCCAGTCCTGTCCCGCGACCGCGGCCTCGAAGTGCCGCGGAGTCGCCACCACGACCGTGACCTCGCGAGGCGACGCCAGCAGCGAGCGGTGCAGCGAGTCGCACACGCGCGCCATCACCGAGCCGCGGAACGGGTTGTAGAGGTAGATCAGCGACACGTCCTCGGGCACGGCGTACTCCTCCGCGGGCCCGGTGACGAGCTCGACCGATCCGCAGCGCAGATGCGGCCGGGCGCGGTCGAGGTTGCGGCGGGCGACGGCGGTGAGGTGGGGCGAGAACTCCACACCGATCACGCGCCGGAACGGCCGCTGCGCCGCCACGAGCACGGCGCGCCCCTTGCCGGAGCCCAGATCGAGGAACACGCCGTGCTCGGGCCGCGGTGCCGTGCGCTGCAGCACGCGCTGCAGGTCGAGGACGCTCGATGCCGAGTGGTCATGGCGCTCGGGATCCGCGAGCCCCTCGTCCGCGAGCAGGTGGTCGCCGGCGGTCTCCACTCCGAGCTCGCGCTCCCAGCGTGCCGCCGCGGCGCGGTGCCGCAGCAGCCGCAGCGCGCGGACCGGCCCCTCACGCCGCGCCAGCTCGAGCCATCGCCCGAAGCGGGTGCTCATGCGGTCCGCCGCGATCCCGGGCGCCAGGCTGGCACCAACCCCAGGGCCGCCACCGCGAGCACGGCGAGGACGCCGGGCCAGTCCCCGAGCGTGCCGTAGAGCGTGCGCGACCGCGCGGGCGGCACTGGTGCGACCAGGGCCGTGGCCTCGAACACGGGCGCGCGCGCCACCACGCGGCCGCCGGCGTCGCAGATCATCGTGAGCCCCGTGTTGGCGCAGCGGATCAGCGGCACGCCGTTCTCGGCAGCGCGGAACGGCGCCATCGCGGCGTGCTGGTAGAGCGCGGCGCTGTTGCCGAACCACTCGTCGTTGGTGATGTTGACCAGCACCTGGGCGCCTGCGCGCACGTCGCGCCGCGCGAGATCGGGGAAGATGCTCTCGAAGCACACGAGCGTGCCCATGGGTCCGAGCGCGCCGGGCAGTAGCACGGTGTGCGAGCCCGCCTCCCACTCCGCCTGTCCGAGGTCGAGCTGGCCGAGCGCAGGCACCAGCCATTGGAACGGCATCCGCTCCCCGAAGGGGA
>CADEFY010000122.1:3609-4564 GCA_902826705.1 uncultured bacterium | reverse complement strand
GCCGACGCGCGCGGCGAGGGCCGAGACCTGCAGCGACTGGTCGACCTGCCGGCGCAGATAGCTGCCGGTGGCGGTCTCGGGCCACACGTGCAGGACGGGCCGCGGCTCGCCGCGCGCGGCCGAATCGGTGAGCGCGATGAACGAGGCGAGGATCTCGCGCTGATGCTGGCCGCTCCACTTGATGCGCCCCGGGATGTTGCCCTGGACCAGTGCGACGCGCGGCCGCCCGTCGCCGCGCTCCGGCGCGCGCCATGCCGCGGGCAGCGCCCAGGGCAGGGCGAGGACCGCCGCGAGCGCGAGGACTGCGCGGGGCGTGCGTGTGCGCCATGCACCGGTCGCGAGCGCATTGACGAGCAGCACCCACAGGGTCACCAGGGTCACGCTGCCGAGCGCGGCCAGCGCCAGCGCGGCCGGTACGGGGTGCTGCGAGTACCCGGGCTGGAACCATGGGAATCCGAGTTCGCCCGACCCTCGCAGTTCCTCGACCGCGAGCATCGCCGCCACGAAGGTGAGACGCGCCGGCACGCCGGAGCGGCGGGCGAGCCAGGCCGCGAGCGCCACGGCGAGCGCCCAGTAGAGCGCCAGGTACCCGCCCGCGAGCACCCAGCCGACGTACTTGAGCACCGGCACCGTGAGCGCCACCTCATCGAGGAGCGCGATCCAGTGCATGCCGGTGAGGAAGAACGCGAAGCCCGCCACGTAGCCGACCGCGAACAGCGACCGGATCGTCGCCCCTTCGGCCAGCCGGCGCTCGAGCACGAGCAGCAGCGGCACGAACGCGACCCAGGCCAGAGGCGGCAGCGCCGTGGGCAGGAACGCCGCGCCGAGCAGGAGGCCCGACGCGGCGGCGAGTGCGAAGTCGCGGCGGTGGGAGCGCGCCACGTCAGCACACCTTCACTTCCTTCTCCTGCTCCGCACTGCGGTAGATCGGGGCAGTGAGCGGCACGACGGGAAG
>CADEFY010000122.1:0-3599 GCA_902826705.1 uncultured bacterium | reverse complement strand
CTGCCGTCCATGAGCTGCATGACGGGCAGGAGCTCCTCGGCCGGGCCCATCGGCCGGCGGCCGGCGCGCAGTGCGTCAGCGAAGTGCGCCACCTGTGCCTCCATCGACTGCCGATACTGGTTGCGCGAGGTCTCGAGCGTCGGCGTGACGTTGACCAGCGTGCCGTGCATGCCCTTGTGCACCCGGAACGGGTTGAGCAACGCGGCCCCGCCCGCACCGAACAGGTTGAGGTAGTGGAAGTCCTTCTCCATGAGCAGCCCCCACGTGAGCTCGAGCGTGAGCGTGGCGCCGCCCGAGAGCCGCAGGAACGCCGTGGCGCTGTCCTCGACCTCGCCCTTGCCGCTGCGGTGCACGCTCGCCGTCACCGACTCGACGTCGGGTGCTCCGAGCACCCACAGCGAGAGGTCGAGCATCTGGAATCCCAGGTCCAACACGACGCCGCCGCCGGATTCGCGCTTCTGGCGCCGCCATTCGTCGGAGTCCCACTCGGTCTTGAGTCGCAGCCACCCCGCCTTGGCGAAGAACACCTCGCCCAGATCGCCCTTGTCGACGAAGCGCCGCAGCAGCTGCGCATCCGGGCGGAAGCGGTGCTGCAGCGCGCAGACCAGCTGGCGGTCGGCCTTCTTGGCCGCCTTGCGCATGGCCTCGGCCTCGGTGGCGCTGCGGGCGAGCGGTCGCTCGCAGAGCACATGCTTGCCCGCCTCGAGCGCGGCGATGGCCATGGGGGCATGCAGGTAGTTGGGGGTGGTGATGTCGACCGCGTCGATCGAGTCATCCGCGAGCAGGTCCTCGAAGCGCCGATGGCTCGACTCGACCGAGAACTTGGTGGCGACGCGCTGCGCCTTCTCGGGATCGTGGTCGCAGAGCGCGACCAGCTCCACGCCCTCGGTGCGCTTGAGGGCCGGGATGTGGTTGATCTGCGCGGCAGCACCCACGCCGACCAGACCGATGCGCAGCGTCTTCTTCGCCACAGGACCTCCTGTCGGGCCGCGGAAGGGCTGACGACGCGATGGGACACGGAGCCGTCGACGCTAGTCAGCACGCGCGGACCCGTCAAGCGTCGCCGCACGCGAGGTCCTCGATCGTCGCCTGCTCGCGCTCCTCGGCCGACAGTCCGTACCGGCGCAGCTTCTTGAGCAGCCCCTGGCGTGAGAGTCCGAGCGCGCGCGCGGCCGCGGCCTTGTTGCCGTGCGTGCGATGCAGCGCCTCGCGCAACCGGCGTTCCTCGAGTGCGCGCGTCTCGGCGTGCAGTCCGCGGCCCTCGGCCACGGCGTCGAGCACGGGCACCTCGGGCCAGTGCGCACGCGTCACCAGTTCGCGTGCGCCCGCCACGCGGATCGCATAGCGGCAGGCGTTGGCGAGCTCGCGCACGTTCCCCGGCCACGCGTAGCGCCCCAGCCACTCGCTCAGCCCCGGCTCGATCGCCGGCGCCACGCGCCCCTCCTCCGCCGCTGCACGCGCGAGGAAGTGGCGCGCCAGCAGCAGCACGTCGCGACCGCGCTCACGCAGGGCGGGCAGCGTCAGCCGCACCGCGGCGAGGCGGAAGAACAGGTCGGCGCGGAAGCGCCCCGCTCGCACGGCCTGCTCGAGCGAGCGGTGCGTGGCCGCGAGGATGCGCACATCCACCGCGCGCACGCGGGTGTCCCCGACGCGCCGGGCCTCGCCCTCCTGCAGCACGCGCAGCAGCTTCATCTGCAGCAGCGGGCTGGCGTCGCCGATCTCATCGAGGAAGAGCGTGCCGCGCTCGGCGGCGTCGAACAGTCCCTCGCGGTCGCCGATCGCGCCGGTGAACGCGCCGCGAGCATGGCCGAACAGCTCGCTCTCGATGAGGCTGTCGGGGGTGGCGCCGCAGTTGTGCGCCACGAACGGGTGTCGTGCACGCGGGCTCGCCTGATGCAGTCGGCGGGCGATGACCTCCTTGCCGCTCCCGGTCTCTCCGATCAGCAGCACCGGCAGTCCGCTCGCGGCGACCGCCGCGAGCCGCTGGGTGAGGGCGAGCCAGGCCGGCGACTCGCCGATGGCCTCCTCGGGGGGTGGGGTGGGCACAGCCCCTCTTCCACGTTCCATGCGCTCGAGTCCCTCCCGGGGGCTGCCACACCCGGGAGGCACCGAGTCAGCGCTCGACCCAGTCCACCCCGCGCGTCCCTGCCACCACGTCCCCGATCCGCCACGCCCGCTGACGTGCCGACTCGAGCCCCGCGCTCACAGCGTCGGCGTCCGATGCGGCGACGGCGACGATCATGCCGATGCCGAGGTTGAGCGCCGACCGGGCATCGTCCTCCGGCACCTGCCCCGCATCGACCAGCCAGCGCATGAGCGCGGGCCGCGGCCACGCCTCCGCCAGCACGTGCGCGCGGCAGCCCTCCGGCAGAACGCGCACCAGGTTGCCGGCGATGCCACCGCCGGTGACATGTGCCATGGCGTGCACGCGGCCCGCCTCGATGGCCGGCCACAGCGCCGGTCCGTACCACCGATGCGGCGCCAGCAGCGCGTCGCCGATCGACTCGCCCGCACCGCCCGGGAGCGCGTCGGTGAGCGAAGCACCGGATGCCCTGAGCACGCGCCGCGCCAACGAGTAGCCGTTGGTGTGCAGCCCCGCCGAAGCCAGTCCCAGCAGCACGTCGCCGGGCCGCACGCGTGATCCGTCGAGCACGGCATCCGATGCGACATGCCCCAGCATGCAGCCCGCGACGTCGACCACCCCATCGAGGTAGGTGTCGGGCATCTCGGCGGTCTCGCCGCCGAGCAGCGCCGCCCCGACCTCGCGGCACGCCCGCGCCATCCCCGTCACGGCGGCGACCACCACGTCGGCCTCGAGACGCGCCTGCGCGATGTAGTCGAGGAACGCGAACGGCCGGGCGCCGTGCACGAGCAGGTCGTCGGCGCCGTGGTACACCAGATCGGCGGCGGCATCCTCGATGCGCCCGGCGGTGCGGGCCAGATGCAGCTTGGTGCCCACGCCGTCCATCGTGGCCGCCACCAGTGCGCCGCCCGGGACGCTCATGATCCCCGCGAATCCGCCGACGAGCGGCCGCACCTCCGGCCCCCACGTGGAGCGGATGGCGCGGATGACCTCGTCCTTGATCGCGTCGGAGCGGGTCACATCGACGCCGGCGTCGCGGTAGCGCATCAGGCGCTGCTCACACGCGTGCGCAGGCGCAGCAAGTGCAGGTCCTCGCTGCTGGGGCTCGGGATCAGCGGGAACCGGCCCTGCGCCGCGAGTCGCAGCATGCAGCGCACCACCTCGGCGTCGAACTGGGTGCCGGCGCCGCGTTCGAGTTCGCGCAGAGCGGCATCCATCGGCAGCGCCCGGCGATAGGGCCGGTCGGAGGTCATGGCGTCGAACGCATCGGCCACGTTGAGGATGCGCGCGCCCAGCGGCACGTCCTCGGTGCGCAGGCCGTACGGGTACCCCTGACCGTCGGGACGCTCGTGATGCGCCCGGACGATCTGCGACACACGGCGCAGCGCGCGGACCTTGGCCACGATCTCGGCACCGGCCTCGGGGTGCGCACGCAGCGTGCGCTGCTCCTCGTGCGAGAGCGAGCCGGGCTTCTGCAGGATGTGCTGATGCGCCGGGCCGATCTTGCCCAGGTCAT
>CADEFY010000121.1 GCA_902826705.1 uncultured bacterium | reverse complement strand
CTTCCAGGGCAGCCTGCGGATCCTCTTCTCCACCACGACGCGCAATGTGGATGTGAATGCCACGCAGCCCTGGGACGGTGCGCCCGGGGGCTCGCGCGCCTCGATGGCGGAACTCGATGCCACGACCGCGCCGTTCGGCGACATCGTGGCGCTTCACCCCGCGCACTGCTTCATCCCCACCGTGAGCGCGCTGGCCCTGCAGACCACCGATCCGTTCTTCGCCATCGCCAGCGCGCCCGACCCCCTCGCGCTCACGCCGTTCGATGCCCTGTTCCATCCCGCGATCGACGAACCGCATGTCCACCTGAGCGCCGAGAGCGCCGCCTGGATCCGCGCCGAGCTGCTCGAGGGCGTGCTCGATGCACCTGTGCCGCTCGCCGGCGGCGGGCACCTGGCGCTGCGCGCTGCGCCGAGCCCGTTCACGCACGCCACGTCGATCGCGCTGACGCTGCCACGCGCGGCCACGGCCGACCTGCGCGTGTACGCCATCGACGGCCGCGAGGTGCGCACGCTCGCGCGCGGCCCGCTCGCCGCCGGGACGCACACGCTCGCGTGGGACGGCCGCGACGCCGACGGCCGCACCGCGCCTCCGGGCCTCTACCTGCTGCGAGGCCGGGCGGGCGATGCGGCCGTGGCACGGCGCGTGGTCAAGCTGCGCTGACCGCGGGCGATCAGCCCTCCAGCTTGTAGATCTCGCGGCGGCCGGACTCGACGAGGTCGTGATAGCCCTTCATGATCTCGTTCATCTGCTGCATGTCGGCCTCGTTCTGGCCGTTGCCGCGCATCATCTGCTCGAACGCCTCGAGGCTCTCCACTTCCATCTCGGCCACGACGGTCCAGTAGCGTTCGGCGCTCACGTCCGTCATCACCTTCATGGGCGGCATGCCCATCTTGACGCCCAGCTCGTTCATGGCTCGGAACTTCTCGACGAGCGGCTTGACCTTGCCGGGCTTGCAGAACATCAGTTCGCGGATCAGCAGCATGACGACTCCTCGGGCACGGGTGGGCTCACGCGGGGTGCAGCCACGCTAGCCCAGGTCATTCATGATCCGGGCCAGGCGCCGCGGCGCTCGGCGGCAACCTCGCGGGAACATGGACCGTGTCACGCGTGGCAAGCGCCTCGGGACGAGCGACCGGAGCGCGGGGCGGAGCGCATGCCCCTGTGGATGAGGGTCGATCCCGGGGCGTCGCTTCTGACGTGTCCGTCCGAGGCATCGAGCCGGTATCCTCGTCGTCGCATGCCCGCCGAGACACCTGACGCGACGCCCGCCTCCCCCATGGCCCGCTCGCTCCGCACGCTGCTGCTCGCCTTCCTCGCATGGACGGCGGTGGCGGCCGCGATGAGCCATGTGGTCTACCTCTACCTGCCGCTCAGCGGACAGGGGCAGGCCCGCTGGCTGCATGTGTTCGCATGGGCGCTTCCCACGGCGTGGTTCTGGGCGCTCTGCACGCCGGGCGTGTTCGCGCTCTCGCGGCGCGTGCGATGGGACCGCGCCTCCGCGCCGCGCTTCGTGGCCGTGCACGCAGCAGCAGCGACCTTGCTGCACGTGGGATCCGCACTCCTCGAGTGGGCGCTGCGGCCGTGGCTGCGGGCGTCAGCGGCCGGTGCTCCGCTCGCGGCGGCGCTGGTGGACGGCATCGTGTTCGACCTGGCGCGCTACGCGGTGCTGGTCGTCGGCGTGCACGCGGTGGAGTTCCGCGCCCTCTACGAGCGGGAGTCGCGCGCCGCACTGCAGTTGCGCGCCGATCTGCTGGGCGCGCAGCTCGCCATGTGGCGATCGCAACTGCAGCCGCACTTCCTCTTCAACGCGCTGCATGCGATCTCGGAGCTGGTCTATCGCGACCCGAGGTCTGCCGACCGCGCCATCACGCGGCTCGCCGACCTGCTGCGCGGATCGCTCGCGAGCCACGTCGAGGGCGAGATCCCGCTCGCAGCCGAGCTCGAGCTGCTCGACGCCTACCTCGAGATCGAACGCCTGCGGGCAGGCGATGCGCTGTCCGTGGAGTCGGACATCGCTCCGGAGGCTCGCGAGCTGGCGGTGCCGGTGCTGCTCCTGCAGCCACTGGTCGAGAACGCGATCCGGCACGGCATCCGCGGCCGTGTCAGCGGGATGGTGAAGGTGTCGGCCCGGGTGAGTGGCGGCGTGCTCGAGCTGCTCGTGGAGGACGACGGCGCGGGACTTGCCGGCCTCCAAGCGGACGGTGTGGGGCTGAGCGCGACGCGCGCGAGGCTCGCCGGCCTGCACGGCGCGGAGGCGACGTTCACGCTGATGCCGCGCGTGGGAGGTGGCGCAGTGAGCCGCGTGCGCCTGCCCGCCCGCCCCGCCGCAGCGGCGGCACCGCGCAGTCGCCGCGCGGATCGCGACGCACCCGATCCGGTCACCGGCGAGGCAGCCCGGTGATCCGCGCGCTGGTGGTGGACGACGAGCCCATGGCGCGGGCCAAGCTGCGCCGGCTGCTGCAGGCCGCCGGTGTCGAGGTGGTCGCCGAGGCCGGAGAGGCTGAAGCCGCGCTCGTGGCCCTCGCCGAGCACCAGGTCGATGTGCTGTTCCTCGACATCGACCTTCCGGGCCGCAGCGGGCTCGAGCTGGCCCGCTCGCTCGCTCGCACCGAGCGGCCATGGATCGTGTTCGCCACTGCCTATGATGCGTACGCACTCGAAGCGTTCGCGGTGGAGGCCCTGGACTACCTGCTCAAGCCGTTCGACGCCGAGCGCGTGGCCCGCGTGCTCGAGCGCGTGCGCGCCCAGCCGCGCACGCCGCTCGTTCCGTCGCCGGAGGCGATGCAGGCCATGGTCTCGCGACTCGAGGAGCTGCAGGCCGCGGCGCGGACGCCGGTCTGGGCGAGCCGCCTGGTGGTGCAGCATGGCCGGGAACTCCGCATGCTGCGCGCCGAGGCGATCGACTGGATCGGTTCAGCTGACAACTACGTCGAGCTGCATGTGGGCCGCGAGACTCACCTCATGCGCGACACGCTCCAGGCCGTCGGTGCGCGACTCGATCCCGACCGCTTCGCGCGCATCCATCGCCAGACCATCGTCAACCTCGACCGCGTCGCCACGATGCGTTTGCTCGAATCGGGGCCGCTCGAGGTCGTGCTCACGGACGGCACCGTGCTCGCTGTGGGCCGTGCCTACCGCGCCGACCTCACGCAGCGCTGGCGCGGCGGCGGCGGCGCGACCGGCTGACCCCGGCCGCGCCGCCGCGCCACCACTCAGTGGCCGCGCACCACGCGCGCGCTCACGGATGCACCACTCTGCCGGAGCCGGAGCAGGTAGAGCCCGGGGGCGAGCTGGCCGCTGTCCGCCAACTCGATGGTGCGCGTGCCCGCCTGTGCGGAAGCGTCACTCCAGCGCGACACGCGACGTCCGGCGGCGTCGAACAGTTCGAGTTGCGCAGCGTCCGCGGCCGGGAGCGTGAGCTCGACGCGCATGGGGCCGGGGCCGCCGAGCGGCCGCACCGCGAGCGCGAACGCTGACGGCACCAGCAGCTCGACCTCCCCCAGCCGCTGCTCGCCATCGCGGTCGCGCACCACGAGGCGGTAACGATAGCGCGTGAGCGCCGCCACGGCCGAGTCCTCGAGCGTCACGCGCTCGCCGGCCTCGAGACGCGCGCCACCGATGGTTCCCCACTCCCCACCGGCGACGCTGCGCTCGACCGCGACGAGCTGCACCGCAGAGCTGCTCAGGCTCCAGACGATGCGCACCCGCCCGGGTTGCGACGAGGACTCGACGAGGGACGCGGTGACCGATGTGACTTCTCCGGGTTCGGTCACCTCGACGAGTCCGTCGGCAGGCACCTGGGTGCGCACGCTGGTGCGCCCACTCGGCCACTCCACCACGAGCGAGTCCACCACCGTGCCCTCGGCCAGCCCGAAGTGCGTGTCGAGCCGGTTCATGCCATCGAAGCTGTTCTGGGATGACGTCTCACGCATCTGCCAGCGCGGTTGCCCTGCGATCGTGCTGCGCACGCGCACCCGGGCGCCGATACCCGCGCGATTCGACGCGGTTCCGTGTAGCCGCACGTCGAGCCAGTGGTTCGCATTGCTCGTCACATTGCGATACAGGCCGTGAGTCGCCGCGCTGCCGTTCACGTACAGGTCCACGCGGCCGTCGCCATCGTAGTCGCCCGCCGACGCACCCCAGTGCGGCCCACCGCCGGTGAGCGTGTTGATCGCGAGCGCGGTGAACACCCCGGCGTCGTTGCGGTAGAACCGCGCGGCGAACGTCTGCGCGTTGGTCACGTAGCAGTCCAGGTCGCCGTCGTTGTCGAAGTCCTCCCAGACCGACGCCAGGGACGGCGAGACATCGGAGGCGATCGGCCCCACCTCGGCCGCCGTGCGCTTCACGAACACACCCCCGCCCACGTTGGCGTAGAGGTCGTTGGCGTTGCCGCCGAAGTTGGTGAGGTACACATCCAGGTCGCCGTCGTTGTCGTAGTCGACCCAGTTGTAGAGCTGGCCGTCGTGGAGGTCGGTGCCGAGCGGCGCCGTGGTGTAGCGCTCGAGCCAGCCGGACTGCGTCTCGAAGCGATTGCGGTACAGACGGTCCACCAACAGCCCTCCGCCACCGGAGCCCGAGCCGATGAACAGGTCGGGGTCGCCGTCGACATCGAAGTCGCTCCAGGACGGCACGGTGTAGAACGCGAGGCCCGTGGCCACGGTGGAACTGTCGATGCGCGTGAATCCGCCAGCGCCATCGTTGTGCAACAGGCGATTGGGCCCTGTGACGCCATTGAAACCCACCGGTGCCGCGAGCACGAGGTCGATCCAGCCATCGCGGTCGTAGTCGCCGAACGCCGCCGCCCATCCGAAGTGCGTGAGCGTGTCCCCGAGTGCGCCCGTCGTGACCTTGCCGAACGTGTTGCCGCCCTGATTGCGGTACAGCGCCGAGCCGCTGGGAGCGCCGCCGGCCACGAAGCAATCCAGGTCGCCGTCGTTGTCGACGTCGGCCCAGGTCGTTCCCGTCGCGAGCCCCTGGCTGGTGATGGCACTGGGCAGGTGCACGAACGCGCCGCCGCCGTCATTGCGGAACAGTCCGTTGCGCACGACGAACAGATCGAGGTCTCCATCGCCGTCGGAGTCCACCCACGCCGAACCGATGAACGATCCACCCGGCCCGGCGCCCAGCGTGACGATGGGATTGGCGGGGTCCGTGACCTTGGAGAAGTCCTGCGCGTGTGACGGCACGGAGGACATGGCGATCATCGCGGCGAGCGCGTGAGCCGCGAGCCGCGATGCGGCGAAGGGACGAGCGTGCATGGGATGCTCTCCTCGTGTGGCTGCGCTCCGCCAGTGCGGTGCGCGCGGGTGATGCCCGATCGCGACCGAGCCTGCGCGCGCCGCCGCGGCCATGCACGACATCCGGGGCCAACGCCGCGAGCCCGGGGTGAGCGTCATCCCGGCGCGCGCAGGAACGCGTTGCCCGTCAGCATCAGGAACGCGCCCGCCGCGACGATCAGCCCCCCCACCGCGACCAGCGGCGTCATCGCGAGCGGGCCGACATGCAGGAGTCCGGCCGAGCGGTAGAGGCGTTGCTGCATCACCCCGCCGCCCTGGGTGGCCAGTCGCAGCTCCACGCCATCCCCCGGTCGCAGCGTGCGCGCGTCGCGCTTGTACGCCTTGGCGACACCGCTGCGCTCCTCGCCGTTCGCATCGACCCAGGTGGCGTGCAGCCGGAAGTCGGGGGTGACCGCGCCCACGTCCTCCACCGCCACGACACGCGCCATCACCGTGTCGCCGTCCACGAATCGCGCGAGCGCCCGCGCTTCGTTCAGTTGCTGCGCGGCCATGATCGTGCCGACGACCGCCAGCGCGGCGCCTGCGAGTCGGGGATGGCGGCGCACCACGCGCATGGCGCTCTGGCTCTGCCTCGACGTGGTCATGGATCCACCTGTGGCGACTGGTCTCGTGCGGACATGGGATCTCCTCGCTCGAGGTGGCGCCGGAGTGGCGCACCCGCTGCCGCCAGCCAACGGCACACATGAGGCGGACGAGGAGCGCCGAGGGGCGAACCGTCGCCCGACGGGGCGAGGTCCCCGCTCGGGCGGCGGGCGCCGCGCCGAACCACAAGCCGCGCGCGGGCTTGCGCTGCGCTGCGGGGCGCGCCCGCGGCGAAGTGCTAGCCTCGCCGTCGGCCGTGGGGGGTCGCTCCCGACCCGCATGGCATCCATCGGAGGTGGCCGTGTTCCGCAAGTGCATCGCGACCGGGGCGCTGTTCCTGCTCGCCGGCGTCGCGCCCGCGTGGGCGCAGACCGCTGGCACCCCGAACACTCTGGTCCTGCCGTTGCGCACCCTGGGGGTGAGCGATCAGACGGCGATCGTGAGTCGTGAGCTGCTCGCCGGGTCGCTCGGTGACCTGGGGCTGCCGGTGCTCGCCGCTGCACCTGACGCCGCGCCGCTGCCCGCCGGCGCGAGCGGTTGCGACGACGCGGCATGCGCGATCGCACTCGGTCGATCGCTCGGCGCATCCCAGGTCGTCTACGGCACCATGAGCCGGCTCGGCGCCAAGATCATCGTGCGCGTGAGCGTGGTGCGCACGGACGCCGACGCGCCGCACTATCGCGACCAACTGACCGCCACCTCCGAAGAGGAGATGGACACGCTCATGCGGCGCTTCGCCGAGGGCATCGTGGCCGGCCGACCCAACTCCGACCGCGCCACGATCGAGTCGGTGACCGAAGCCGAGACGCTGCTGCCTCCGCGTCGCGCCTCGCGCGGCAGCTTCGGCTTGCGCGCGGGGTTCCTGTTCCCCACCGGGGAGGGCTTCGGCGGCTCGGACCGCCTCTCCCACCTGCAGGCCGCGTATCGGTATGACCTCAAGGATGTGTTCGTCGAGACGACACCGCTGCTGGGCTTCAGCTTCGGAGACGGCGAACTCGACTGGACCCTGCTCGACGTGAGCGTGACCAGGCCATTCGGCGGCGGGGACTTCACGCCCTACCTGGGCGGTGGACTCGGCGTGCACTCGGTGACCGTGTCGCGACCGCAGACCATCGTCTACAGCTATCCCGGCCAGCCGGATCAGGTGTACACGTACGACGTGAAGGTCACCGAGACCGCGCCCAGCCTGGACCTCGTGGCTGGTGTGCTCGCGCTGCGCACGTACGACTTCAGCCTGATCGTGGAACTGCGCTACCACCACGTGTTCGTGGATCCCGACAAGCTGGGCGGCGGCGGCGCTCAGGGTATCCGACTCACGTTCGGCACGAGCCGCTAGGCAGTCAGCGCCACTCCCCGCTGGCCACGAACGCGGCCCAGTGGAACGGGTGGGCGGCGAGGTGCGCGGCGCGGCGCGCGGCGATCGCCGCGCGCGCGGCGTCGCGCACCGCGGTGGCGGTGTCCGTACCGCGGCGCGTGCGCGACTCGTAGAGCGCACGCATCCAGGTGCGCGTGGCGGCATCGTCCACCGGCCACAGGCTGGCGATCACCGTGCGCACGCCCGCGCGCCGGAACGCGCGGTGCAGGCCCTGCACCGCCTCGACCGCCTCGGTGTCCACGAGCCCCGTCTCGCACGCCGACAGCACGGCCCACTCAGCCGACGACAGGTCGAGCGAGGTGATCTCCTCGTCGGTGAGGAACCCGTCCTCGCCGCCGGCGGTCGGCGCGGCGTTGGCCCCCGCGAGCGCCAGACCGGGCAGCAGCACCGCAGCGCGCGCGGGCACGGGAGAGGCGCCGGTGCCGATGCCGCCGAGCGCGCGCGTGCCGGGCGCTCCGTCCTTCGCCGGCGCGCCGAGCGCGAATCCGTGCGTGGCCACGTGCAGCACGCGGCGACCGGGCGCGAGCTGCTTGAACGCCGCCTCGCTCGCCGCCTCACCGGTGAGCGCGATCGCGTCGGCCGCGGCCTCCGACCCACGCCACAGGCTCGCGACCTCGTGGACCTCGCCCGAGGTCTCGGGCAGCGCGCGGAACCGCACACGCAGCGAGTCCGGGATCGTCGAACGCTCGCGCGCAGCGTCGGAAGCAGGCGCCGTGGCGTGCGCCAGCGGCTCTCCGGGCGCATCGACGACTCGGTCGAAGTCCGCGCCACCCAGCGCGAGCAGGCCGTGCCCGCGGGCCGGTGCGTCCCACGGCACCAGGTCCCGTTCGGCGGCCAGGCGGTGGATCAGCGGCGCGCGCTCCACCAGGTAGCGCCCCGGACCATCGGGCAGTGCGGCGAGCGGCACGCGGTGCAGCACGCCGTCGGGCACCACGAACACGCGCGTCGCACCGGCCAGGTGCGCGGCGAGCGGATCCCACACGCGCGCGCGCACGGCGCGGCCGATCGCATCGCACCGGCGTGTGACCGCCGCCGCCACCGCGGGATCGGCGGGCGGCGCACTGCCGAGCGCCGAGAGCCAGCCCTGCACCACCGGTTCGAGCGAGTCGGCTGAGGCGAGCGGCACCACCACGGGCGCGGGCGCTCCTGCACGCAGCACGAGTGCCACGT
>CADEFY010000120.1 GCA_902826705.1 uncultured bacterium | reverse complement strand
TGACCGACGAACTGCGCACGCACTGGGCCCTGCATCTCCTCGACGAGGAGAGCGTGCGGCACGAGGCCGACCGCGCTCGGCTCCCGGCGGAGCGTCAGGCGCACGAACGCAAGGTCGCCGCGGCGCGGCGCGCGCTCGCCGCGCTCGATGCGCGGCTCGAGGAGGCGCAGAAGCGCCGTCGTGCGCTCGACCGCGACCTCGCCACGCTGGATGCGCAGGTGCGCCACTTCGAGCACCAGCTCGAGGGCGTCACCGACCAGCGGCAGTTCGAGGCCGTCCAGCACGAGATCGCGGGGGCGAGGGCCAAGCGCGACACGCTCGAGACCGAGGCGCTCGAGCTGCTCGAGCGCGAGGAGGCCGGTGTCGCCGAGCGGCCGACACTCACGGCGGAACTCGCCAGGGTGGAGCAGGCGGCGGCCGAGGCGGGTGCGGGGTTCGATGCGACCGAGGCGCGGCTGTCCGCGCGGCTCGCCGAACTCGATCGCGCGCGCGACGGTGTGGCCGCGGCACTGCCTGCTGCGACCCGCACGCGCTACGACAAGCTGCGCGCGGGTCGCGCGGGACGTGCGGTCGCGGCACTGACCGGCAACGCGTGTGGCGCGTGCCAGAGCGCACAGCCGCCGCATGCGCTGCAGGAGGCGCGTAAGCGCGCGACATTGCTCGTGTGCGAGGGCTGCGGCCGGCTGCTCCTGCTGCCGCCCGAGGACGCCAGCGCGTGAGCGAGGCGCCGGGGCGCCGGCTGCGCCCGGACCTGCCATACCGCCGCATCGCGCTGCTGCTCACGGGCGGAGGCGCGTTGGGGGCCTACGAGGTCGGCGTGCTGCGCGTGCTCGAGCGGCTGGCGCTGGCGCCGCATCTGGTGGCGGGCGTCTCGATCGGCGCGATCAACGCGGTCGTGTGGCTGGCGCACGGCCGTCGCACCGCGGCGCTCGAGGCGGCCTGGCGGCGGCTGCGCGGTCCCGCGATCGGGCTGCAGTGGGTCACGCTCGCGTTGCGCGTCGCCGGCCTGTTCCTGCTCGCCGTCGCGCTGCTCGAGTCGTTCCTCACGCTGGTGGGATCGCGTGAGCTCTCGGGGGCGTTCTGGATCTGGAAGAAGTCGAGCGCCCGGCTCGACCTGCTCTCCACCCAGCTCGACATCGTGCTGTGGCTGATCATCGCGGTGCTGGGACTCGCGGTGCTCGTGTTCGCGCGGCCCATCGAGCGCTGGCTGTCGCAAGCGGGCGGAGCGTCCGCCGGCGGACCGGACTCGGGACGCCGGCTGCTGGGCCGGCTCGCGCTCGGCGCCGCGCTGCTGCACGCCACGGTATGGCTCATGGCGTGGCCGTGGCCGCACCGCTTCAGTGCGAGTGCGGTGGCGCTGCTGAGCCTCGCGTGGCTCGCGAGCGGTCCGGGGCGCGGCGGGCAGTTCCTGCGCGGCCTCGCGTTCGGACTCATGCCCGAGACCAAGGGGCGCGGCCTGTGGTCGGGTCGCCGCCGCCGCCGCGTCATCGAGGAACTGGTGGGCAGCGGCACGCCCCAGTCGCTCGTCGCGCCCGGCACTCGACTCGTGATGAGCGCGCTGGCCGTGGACTCGGGCCGCGTGTGCCACTTCGTCACCTGGCCCGACTGGACGCCGGCGTTCGAGGCCCGCGTGCGCGAGTCGCTCGGCGAACTCGTCGTGCTGCGCACGCCGGAGGACGCGGTCTCGGCCGCGGTCGCCTCGTCGGCGATCCCGGGGGTGTTCGAGCCCGAGTGCATCGACCAGCGGCATTTCGTCGATGCCGGGGGCCTCTCCAATCAGCCGCTCCACCTGGCGCTCGCCGACGATGCGGACGCGGTGATCGTGGTGCTGCTCAATCCGAGCGAGTCGCCGGCTGCGGGCGATGCACCGCGCGACCTGGTGGGGCTGGGCGGACGGCTCATGGAACTGGCCAACTGGCGCGACCTGCAGGCCGAGCTGCGCGAGCTGCCGCCCGGCTGGTCACGGACCGGCGATCCGGCGCGCGTCTGCGTGATCGAACCGTCGCGGCCACTGCCCGGCACGCTGCTCGACTTCGTGCCAGCGCAGTCCGAGCGCCTGATCGCGCTCGGAGAGGCCGACGCATGGCGCGCGCTCGCCCGCGTGGGCTGGCTCGCACCGGGCGTGGACGAGCTGCGCGGCGCTCCCGTAGAGTGATCGCATGACGACGACTCCGCGTGCGTGGGTGTTGCGCTGCGACGGCGGTTCACGAGGCAATCCCGGTCCAGGGGCCTATGGGTTCGTGCTCACGGATCCGCAGGGCGAGGAACGGGAGGCGCGTGGTGAGGCGCTGGGCGTGGTGACCAACAACGTGGCCGAGTACCGCAGCCTGATCGCGGGACTCGAGGCTGCGGCCCGGCATGCGGCGCAGCCGCTCGAAGTGCGCATGGACTCCGAACTGGTGATCCGTCAGATGACCGGGCAGTACCGGGTCAAGAACGAGGGACTCAAGCCGCTGCATGCCGAGGCCAAGCGAGCCGCGGCGCAGCTGCGTCAGGTCACGTTCGACTCGGTGCGGCGCGAGCACAATGCACGGGCCGACCAGTTGGTGAACGATGCGCTCGATCGCGCGCAGGCGAGGTCCGAGTCCCCCAGGTGATCGCGCGTCGTGTGCCGACGCCGCTGCCCGAACGGAGCGGCCGAGGCTGCGGCGTGAGGAAAGTCCGGACTCCACAGGGTGAGGCGCTGGGTAACCCCCAGGGGGCGTGAGCCCACGGAAAGTGCAACAGAGAGCAGACCGCCAACGGGCGTGGACGCGAGTCCACGCTGCGGGCAAGGGTGAAACGGTGCGGTAAGAGCGCACCAGCGGTGGCGGCGACGCCACCGGCTCGGTAAACCCCGCCTGGAGCAAGACCGAATAGAGGAGGAGGCGTGTGACCCGCGCCGCGATCACTCCCGGGTCGGTCGCACCGAGGTCGTCGGAGACGACGGCCCCAGACGAATGATCACCACGGAGCCTCGCGCTCCGACAGAATCCGGCTTACGGGGGACTCGCCACATGCGCACCGGGCTCGGCCGATGGCCGGGCCCGGTGTCTGCTATGGTGGCCAACGTCCCTCTCCCTCTCTCTCCAGGATGAGACGATGCCGCCCACCACCCTGCCCACCTCGAACTGGGTGTACCACCCGAAGCGCTCGCCGGAGACTGCGGCGGCGCTGGCTCGCGCGCTCGGCGTGCCGATGCCGGTGGCGCATGTGCTGGTCAATCGCGGGGTGGGGGACGAGGCGGCCGCGCGGCGGTTCCTCGAACCGACGCTCGATCAGCTGCATGAGCCCACCCTGATGCTCGACCTCGAGCCCGCGGCGCAGCGGATCCGTCATGCCGTGGACCAGGGCGAACGCATCTTCATCCAAGGGGACTACGACGTGGACGGCATCACGTCCACGTTCCTGCTCGACAGCGTGCTGCGCGACCTGGGCGCGAACCCCGAGGTGCGGATCCCGCACCGTGTGCGCGACGGGTACGGGCTCTCGATCGGCGCGATCGACGACGCCGCCCGCCGCGGCTGCACGCTGGTCGTGACCGTGGACTGCGGCATCACGGCCGTCGAATCCGTCGCGTATGCGCGCACGCTCGGCATCGATGTGGTGGTGACCGACCATCACGAGCCCCAGGCGGTGCTGCCCGAGGCGCACGCGATCGTCGATCCGCTGCGACCCGGCTGCCCGTACCCGTTCAAGTCGCTCGCCGGCGTGGGCGTCACGTTCAAGCTCGCAGAGCGGCTGCTCAAGGGCCGCGGCGGCCTCGAACGCGCGCAGGAGTACCTGGACGTCGTGGCGCTCGGAACGATCGCCGACGTCGTGCCGCTCGTGGGCGAGAACCGCGTGCTCGCGCAACTCGGACTGGCGCGGCTGAATGAGCACCGCAGGCTCGGCATCCGTGCGCTCGCCGACATGGCGGGACTCGGTACGCGCCTGATCACGAGCGGTCAGGTGGCGTTCGTGCTGGCCCCACGCATCAATGCCGCGGGGCGGATGGGCAACGCCGAGCAGGGATTGCGCCTGCTGCAGGCGCGCGAACCGGGCGAGGCGCATGACCTCGCGCTGAGCCTCGAAGACGACAACCGCCGCCGCCGCGAGAGCGATGAGAAGGTGCTGCGCGAGGCCGAGGCCATGGTCGAGCGCGAGATCGGCTATCCCGAGTGCCAGTCCATCCTGCTCTGGTCCGACACATGGCACCCGGGTGTGATCGGCATCGTCGCCTCGCGCCTCGTCGAGCGCTACCAGCGCCCGGCGGTGCTCGTGGCCCTCGATGGGGAGCGTGGCCGCGGCTCCGGCCGCAGCCTGCCGCACCTCGATCTCACGCGGTTGCTCGATGATTGCTCCGACCTGCTCATCACCCACGGCGGTCACGCGTTCGCGGCCGGCCTCTCGGTGTCGCGTGAGCACCTGCCCGAGCTGCGCGAACGCTTCGAGCGGCTCGTCCGGGAGCGCAGCCGCGCCGAGCACTTCCAGCCGCGGCTGCTGCTCGATACCGAGATCCGCGCGGACGAGTGCGACCTCGCGCTCGTCGATGCGCTCGAACGGCTCGCGCCGCACGGGCTCGACAATCCCGAGCCGCTCTTCCAGCTCGCGGGCGTCATGCCGCGAGAAGTGCGCGAGGTGGGGGACGGGCGGCATCTGCGCGTGCGTCTGCCGGGCGCCGAGGATCGCACCGCGATCGGGTTCGGATTGGGCCCGCAGGCGAGCGAGATGCGCGCCGCGGGGCCCGTGGACCTGGCGTTCATGCCCACGCGCAACGAGTGGCGCGGCACCACCGAGGTGCAGCTCAAGCTCAAGAGCTGGCGCCCGGCTGCGGGGGATCCGCGCGGGTCATGACCGGCGGCGCCCGGCACCCCGAGCTGCGAGCCGCGCTCATGAGCGCGGTGGCGGAGAAGGCGCCCAAGGTGGACCGGGACCGCATCGCCGCCTGCTACGACTTCACCGCGTCGGCGCACGGCGACCAGAAGCGCGAGTCCGGCCAGCCCTACGTGTCCCACTCGGTCGAGGTCTGCCGCATCCTGCTCGACCTGCTCGAGTCACGGCTCGACACCACGCTCGTGTGCGCGGCACTGCTGCACGACGTGGTCGAGGACACCGGCATCACGCTGGAGCAGGTCGAGAAGCAGTTCGGGCGCGAGGTCGCCTCGCTCGTCGAGGGCGTGACCAAGCTGTCGCGCGTGCACTTCGAGCGGCGAGAGGCGCAGGAGGCCGAGAACTTCCGGCGCATGCTGCTGTCCATGTCGCGCGACCTGCGCGTGATCTTCATCAAGCTCGCGGACCGGCTGCACAACATGCGCACGCTCGAGTACCTGAGGCCGGACAAGGCCAAGCGCATCGCCGAGGAGACCCGCGACATCTACGCGCCACTCGCGCACCGATTGGGCATGGCGGGGATCAAGCGCGAGATGGAGGACCTGGCGCTCAAGGTGCTCGACCCCGGCGCGTACGCCGAACTCGCGGGCAGCATCCAGATCAAGCGCAGCGAGCGCGAGGCGTTCCTCGAGCAGGTGGGGGAGCTGCTGCGCGAGGGCCTGCGCGCCTCCGGGCTCAAGGCCGAGGTGATCGGCCGGCCCAAGCACTTCTTCTCCATCTATCACAAGCTGCAGGACGGCCGGACGCTGGACCAGATCTACGACCTCTTCGGGCTTCGCATCCTCACGCACTCGCGCAATGACTGCTATCGCGCGCTGGGCGTGGTGCACGACCTCTTCACCCCGGTCGCCGAGCGCTTCAAGGACTACATCGCCACGCCCAAGAGCAACCTCTACCAATCGCTGCACACGACCGTGCTCACCGAGAACGGTGAGATGGTCGAAGTGCAGATCCGCACGTGGGAGATGCACCGCATCGCCGAGACCGGCGTGGCCGCGCACTACCTGTACAAGCAGGGCGGCACGGTGGACGAGGAGCTCGACCAGCGGCTCGGCGGCTTCGTGACGCAGATCGCCGGCTGGCAGCGCGAGACCGACGACGATGAGTACATGGACTTCCTGCGCACGGCGCTGCACCAGGAGGAGCTGTTCGTCTACACGCCGCGGCGCGAACTCAAGCGCCTCGCCAAGGGATCCACCCCGCTCGACTTCGCGTTCCTGATCCACAGCGAGGTCGGCCAGCGCACCGTGGGCGCACGCGTCAACGGCGAACTCGTCCCGCTCCGTCACGAGCTGCGCAATGGCGACATGGTCGAGATCATCACATCGCCGCAGGCGCAGCCGCATGAGGACTGGCTCAAGCTGGTGCGCACCACCCACGCCAAGGCCAAGATCCGGCACTGGCTGCGGCAGCGCCGGCTCGATGACAGCGTGGCGCTGGGTACCGAGATGCTCGATCGCGAGCTCAAGCGTCTGCGCATCAAGCCCACCCCCGAGGCGCTGCTCGAGATCGCCAAGGGACTGGGGTGCGAGGACCTGGCCACGCTGCACGCGCGACTGGCCGAGGGGTCGGTGTCGATCGGCCAGGTGACGCACAAGTTCGAGCCGCGCAAGGACACGTTCGCCGAGCGGCTGGTCAAAGGTCCGCTCGAGGCGCTGGGTGTGGGGCGCAAGCCCGCCGGGGGCGTGCTGATCCAGGGGATCGGCAATGTGATGGTGCAGTTCGCGCGCTGCTGCCAGCCCGTGCCGGGCGATCCGATCGTCGGCATCGTCACGATCGGGCGCGGCGTGTCGGTGCACCGGCAGGACTGCCCGAACACGTTCGGTCACCGCGTGCCCGCTGAGCGCCGCGTCACCGTGGACTGGGATGCGCGCCCCACCGAACGCTTCCCCGTGCGTCTCGCGCTGCAGGGCAGCGACCGCGCCGGGCTGCTCGCCGACGTCGCCAAGGTGATCCAGAACCTGGGCGTCAACATCCGCACCGCGGGCATGCAGAGCGAGGACCACACGGTGCGCGGCGTGTTCGTGGTGGAGGTGCCGCACATCGCCAAGCTGCGCGAGGTGATCGATGCGATCCGCCGCCTGCCCGGTGTCCAGCGCGTGGAACGCCGTCAGCGTACGCCCAGGTCCGACGGTGAGCGTGGCGATGCGGAGGATGTCTGAGGGCGCTCGTGCAGCGCGTGACGCGCGCCGAGGTGCGCGTGGATGGCGCGATCGCCGGCCGCATCGACGCCGGGCTGCTCGTGCTGCTCGGCGCCACGCACGCCGATGGCGAGCGCGAGGTCGAATGGCTGGCGGGCAAGCTCGCGACGCTGCGCGTGTTCGCGGATGAAGCGGGCCGCATGAACCGCTCGCTGCTCGACACGGGCGGTGCAGCACTCGTCGTGCCGCAGTTCACGCTCTACGGCGATGCGCGGCAGGGGCGGCGCCCCGAGTTCACCGCCGCGGCCCGGCCCGAGGTGGCAGAGCCGTTGTTCGAGCGCGTCTGCGAACGACTCGCGGCAGCGGGCGTGCCGGTGGCACGTGGCGTCTTCCGCGCGCACATGGAGGTGAGCCTCGTGAACGACGGTCCCGTCACCCTGTGGATCGAGACCCCACCTGCGGGGGCTGCATGACGAAGCGCGCCGCGTCCCGGCTCTTCCATCGCGGCGAGGTGCCGCTCGTGCTGGCCTCGGCGTCGCCGCGGCGCGTGACGCTGCTCCGGCAGGCGGGCGCGGTGTTCACCGTGGTCGATCCGGGTCCCGCCCGCGCCTGGCCGGGCCGGGCGCTGCCCCGGCACGGCGTGCGCGCCCTGGCGCTCGACAAGGCGCGTCGCGTCGCGGCGAAGCGGCCGAGTGCACTGGTGATCGGGGCCGACACGGTGGTCGTGCTGCGCGGCCAGCGGCTCGGCAAGCCCGGGGACGTGCACGAGGCGCGGGCGATGCTGCGGCGGCTGCACGGCCGGCGGCACGAGGTCTGGACGGGGCTGGCGGTCGTGCATGGCGACGACCAGCGCACGGCCTCGGAGTGCACCGTGGTGCACATGGCGCGATTCTCGGACGAGGACCTCGAGGACTATCTGGCCACGGGAGAGTCGCTCGACAAGGCCGGGGCGTACGGCCTCCAGGGGCTTGCGGGGCAGTTCGTGCGCCGCATCGAGGGCGACCCCACGACCGTGGTCGGGCTGCCGCTCGCCCGGCTGCGGGCCCTGCTCGCGGAGTTCGCGGGCTGACTTGACGGCCTCGGCGGCGCCCGACTATCGTGCCTCGTTTCTCAGGGGAGGGTGAGGCTCACCCGCGCCCCATCGTGGATCCCGGCGCGCCCGTGCGGGCCTGCCGAGGGGTCCGCTGACGCATGTGCACCGGAGGCAGGATGAAGACCTATTCCGCCCGAGAAGTCGACATCGAGCGGCAGTGGTACGTGGTGGATGCGGAGGGCAAGACCCTCGGCCGCCTCGCGACCGCCGTGGCGACGATGCTCAAGGGCAAGCACAAGCCGATCTACACCCCGCACATGGACACGGGTGACCATGTCATCGTGATCAATGCGGCCAAGGTCCGGCTGACCGGCGCCAAGCCGGAGGACAAGAAGTACTTCCACCACACC
>CADEFY010000119.1 GCA_902826705.1 uncultured bacterium | reverse complement strand
GAGCGTGGACAGCGCGCTGGTGAACGTGGGTTCGGGTGGACTGCTGTTCAGCCCCAGCGCCGTCACGGTCCGAGTGGGCGGCACCGTGCGCTGGGTGAACGTGAGCGGACTGACGAATCACACCGTGACGTATCCCTGACGCGACGTGGCGTGCGCGGCGCGCGCTGTAGCGCGCCCGCCACGCCCAGCGGCCCTCGCGGGCGGTGCGCGATCCTCGCGCGCCGCCCGCAACTGCTTGTGCGGCAACACCCGGCGCCGAGGCGGCGGCGCTGGCACGCCGACTGCTGTGTGTCCTGTCCGAACAGGGAAGCGACTCCCCTCACCGGAGGACACACGATGCACCTCTCGACTCGGATCCAGCGCACGGTGTCGGTCGGACTGCTCGCCACCACGGCGGTGCTCCTGCTGGCGCCCCTCGCCGAGGCCGGCAACGGTCGCGGCCGTCGGTACAAGGGCGTGCATCGTGTCGTGTCGCACGCCCGACACGGCCACGACTCGCGCATCGTCGTCTCGCGGCGCTCGCACTCGCACGCCGCACCCGTGATCGCGGGCGTGATCGGCGGTCTGATCCTGGGCACGGCGATCGGCAACGCGCAGGCGCATCCGGTCGTGGTGCGTGAGCGCGTCGTGGTGCGCGAGCCGCGGCATCGCTACTTCGATCCCTACTGCGAGCGGTACTTCGACGATCTCGACGAGTGCCGGCTCGCCGCGCGCGACCATCGCCACCCGCGCATCGTGCAGGTGATCGACACGCGCCGGGACGAATGCGTCGAGACCCTGCGCTGGGAGAGCGGCAGCTGGCGGCAGGTGCACGGCGACGACTGGTACGACGGTCGCGGCGATGACTGCGACGACGACGACGGCGGCCGGCGCGACCGGCGCGACCGCGGCTGGGACGACTGAACGACTGACCCCGCCCTCGGGCGGGGACCAGAGTGGGGGCGCGGCGGTGGAGCTGGAACAACGGGGAGCGTCCAGGCTCGCACGGCGGACCCCACTGCATGCGAACGGGCGGTGCCTCACGGCACCGCCCGTCTCGTTCTCAGATAGACGGTGCCCGCTCAGGCGGCGAGCACGTCCTGGGGCTTGATCACCGTCTCCTCGGGCGTGAGCACCCGCGCCACCTGCTCCGAGCCGGGCATGGGATCCCATGTCTCGGGAGCGTCCTCGGCCGGCTGCGATCCGTCGGGGCGCACGAGTACGCGCACATGCGGGCGTGTGGGATCCTTGGGGTTGGGGCTCAGCACCACGGCCACGTGGCCGCTCGCGGTCTGCACCACCGTGCCCGCGGGATAGAGCCCCACGGTGCGCACCAGCGCCCACAGCACCGCCGGGTCGAAGTTGGTGCGGTTGGGCCCGAGCAGGATCTGCAGCGCCTCGAACGGCGTGCGCGCGCGCTTGTGGTAGGCGCGATGGGCGGTGATGGCGTCGAAGCAGTCGGCCATGGCCACGATGCGCGACAGCGACGCCTGCCCCCACTCCACTTCCATGTCGGGGTAGCCGGTGCGGTTGTAGTTCATGTGGTGCTCGAGGCACGCACGCATCGAGTCGATCATGACGCTCGAGAGCCCTGGCAGGCGCGCCAGCATGCGCGCACCCTCGATCGGATGTCGGCGCATGAGCGTCCACTCGTTGGCATCCAGCGCCCCCGGCTTGCGCAGCACCTCGCCCGGCACGGTCATCTTGCCCAGGTCGTGCAGCAGCCCGGCCACGCCGAGGTCGGCGAGCGACTGGCGCCCCAGGCCGAGCGTCTGCCCCATGCCGATCGACAGCACGGACACGTTCACGCAATGCGCGTACGTGTACTCGTCATGCTCCTTGAGCGCGGTGAGTCCGACGATCGAGTAGTCCTGCTTGAGGATGCTGTCCACGACCGGCTGCACGAGCCGCTTGGCGTGGCGCAGGTCGGGCCGCCCGGTCTGCCGCGCGCGCAGCACGATGCGCTTGGCGCCGGCGACAGCGCGCCAGAACACGCGCTTGGCGCGGCTGCGCGCGGCCTGCGGCGTGTCGGGGGCCTGCGTGAGGTCGCGGGCCACCTCCTCGGCGTCGAGGTCGGATGACTCCACGGTGACGATGTGCTGCACCGCGGCCTCCGCGAGCAGCTCGGGCAGCCGGCCCGCCAGCGACACATCGTCGGCTGCGAGGAACACCTGGAAGAAGCGCTCCACCTCGGCTTCGTTGACGCCGTTCAGGAACCGCAGCCCGCCCACTTGGCGGCGTTCGAACTCGGACATCAGCGAGTGATACGCGCCCAGGTTCTGCGAACTGGCCTTGATGCGGACTCCATTGAGATAGAAGTAGTCCGCCACCACGACCAGTGCGACTTCGTCCTCGTCCTCGAGCAGCTGCTCGAGCAGCGTCATGCACTCGGCCATCTGCCGCTGGAACGCCTGGTTGGACACATCGTAGGTGCGCGCGGTGCGCAGCAGTGCCGTGAGCCGCAGCAGCAGCGGGCTGCCGAACTGCGCGAAGTCGCGCTCGTCCGAGCCGGCGGGATCGAGGCTCATGCCGTCTCCACGATCGCGAGTGCGGTGTTGCACGCCTGGCGCACGGGCTCGCGCTTGGACGCGGCGCCACGGTGCAGCACGGTGAGCGCGAACGGCGTGCCGATCATGGCCAGACAACGGGCGATCGCATGCCGGTGGATCTCCTGCTCGCGGTCGAACCAGTTGCCCTTGAGCAACTCGTTCTCGAGTTCCGGCACCAGCTCGTCGCCGCCGATCGAGGCCACGGCCGCGTAGATGGCGCGGCGCTCGTCGGTGGGACGGCTGAAGAAGCGCTCCTGCTGGACGAACGCGAACACGAACCGCGCCGTGGCCGGGTCGCGAGCGGTCGAGAGCGTCTGCAGGATCTGCGCGAACAGCTTGCTGTCGGCGGCGTCGATCGCGCGGATCAGCACGGGGCGCGCGTGCTTCAGGTCCACGTTGCCGATCGCGGCGACGACCGCCGCATGCACGCGCGCGTCGGGATTGCGCAGCGCGGTCTGCAGCAGGCCCGCCACCGCCGGGCCACCGATCCAGCCGAGGATCGTGACGATGTTGCGCACCACGTACCAGCGCGGATCCGAGAGCCACGCGGCCAGCCGCTCGGGGTTGTCGCGGCAGCGCTGCGCCAGCACCTCGGCCAGCGCGATGCGGGCCTCCTGGCGCTGGCTGTCGCAGAGCACGAGCGTGATCCAGTCGATGCCCGGCTCGCCGAGTGTGGCGGACAGCGCGATGAAGTCGCCGAGCTGGGGCAGCTCCTGGCGGTCGATGTGCTCCACCGTGCGCGCGATCGACACAGGCTGCATCAGCTCCTGCGCCAGGCTCTCCTCCGACCAGCTGCGATCGGCCGCCTCACGCAGCAGGCGCAGGGCGTCGCTGGCATCGGCCCAGCGCCCCGACGTCAGCGCGGCGCGCAGCACGCGCGGCAGGAACTGCACCATCTCCTGCTTGTCCTCGGGCGAGGCGTTGGCATGCATGCACGCATGCGCGATCGCGATCGCCGCCGCCACCGCCGGCACGTCGTGCTCGGCTCTGTACTCACGACCGAATCGCTCCACCTCGACCGGCGCCATCGCATCGAGCTCGGCGAACGTGGCCTCGACCTCGATGGTGAGGTCGCCGAGCAGCCAGTCCTCGGAACGCTCCTCGTGGTCATTGCCGGTGGCCACGGGCTCGTCGGCGACCTCGTCGGCGCGGATCTCGCCTGCGGCTGGCCATGGCAGCAGCGCGGCGTTGGGGTCGTTGCTGTCGACGGGAGCCTCGGCGCCGCCCAGGTCGCCCTCGGCCGGGATGTAGTCGATGCCGACGTGTCGCAGGTCGGCTTCCCAGAGCAGCGTGACCAAGTCGTCGGCCTCGATGTTCTGTCCGCTCACCAGCAGCACCGAGTCGATGATGCGGTCGAGCTCGGCGGGCAGGATCCCGCCCTCGAACGTGAGCCCGCGCACGCCGTCGCGATGGAACACGAACGCGAGGTTGTCCTCGCGCGAGCGCGCGGGGTGCAGCGACACGCCGTCGCACGTGACATCATCCGTGAGGAACCGCACCGTGAACGTGCCGTGTTCGCCGAGCAAGCGCTGCAGCGCGCCGAACAGCTCGTCGCGGAACTTGACCACGGTCGGGTTGCTGGCGTCGTAGAGCCGGCACGTCTTGAGCGTGCGCCCGAGCTGTGCGACCCACACGCCCACGGCCTTCACCGCGGCATCACTCAGGGTGCGGGACTCGGCGGGGATCCCTGCGGCCTCCGGACGAGAACGGACCTGCATCGCGCGCGAACTCCTCCCTGGGCTCGGACGGCACTTCGGGACCTTCCCGGTATCGGCCGTGCGGCGCGGGCGCTTGAGCCAAGGCACGGCGTCTATCCTGGCCTCCGACAGCGAGATGCCGTGCTTGACCGTGGTCCGCGGTGACGCGGAGAGTGCGCGATCACGTGAGGAGGTGGAGATGCCGCAGGTCACACTGGTCGAGATCACGCGCGAGGACGTGCGGCGCTGGTGCCGTCTCGCTGTCGCGCCCGAGCAGGAGCGGTTCGTCGCGAGCGTCGCGGTGAGCATCTCCGAAGCGCACTTCGCGCCCGAAGCCTGGTTCCGGGGCATCGCGGCCGACGGTGAGCCCGCAGGATTCGTCATGCTGAGCGTGAAGCCCGACGTGCCCGAGTACTATCTCTGGCGGTTCCTGATCGACCGCCGGTTCCAGCGCAGCGGCGTGGGCCGTGCGGCGCTCGAGCAGGTGATCGCTCACGTGCGCGCGCTGGGCGCCACCGAGTTCCTGACGAGCTACGTGCCCGGCGAGGGCACGCCCGGGCCCTTCTACGAGAAGCTCGGGTTCGCGCCCACGGGCGTGGTGGACGACGGCGAGATCGTGCTGCGGCTCGCACTCGCCTGAGCGAGCACGCGCGAAGCGAGCACGCGAGAGGCGCGAGCCCTCACGGGCCCGCGCCTCGTCTCGCACTCGGGTGCCGGCCGGAGCCGGCCGGTGTCAGTTGAAGTAGAAGTGGAACCCGATGCTCGACAGACCGAAGTCCTCGCTCACGATCTGCGTGTACTTCTCGCCGCCCTGGTCGGGGTCGACGGACTTGAACACGACGCCGTGACCGGCCTGGATGCTGAAGTGATCGGTGAAGAAGTACTCCACGCCGAACGTGCCGCTGATCCAGAACTGCGTGGTCTTGTTATCCGGGTCCGACGGGGTGGGGTTGGGCGTGGACGCGAACGTCAGCCCCGGCCGCACGTAGAACTTCGCATTGCCGGACTCGGCCGCCACGATCGGCACACCGGCGTCGATCAGGAAGCCCGTCTGGCCGTCGCTCGTGTCCGGCGACGTGATGTTGAAGCCGAATCCGAGGTCGAGCGCGACCTTCTCCGACAGCCATGCACGGCCGCCGACGGGCGCCTCGGGACGGAAGTAGCCCAGGCCGAGCTTGGTGCCCTCGGCGTAGGACGGAGCAGCGGACAGCGCGAGCAGTGCGACTACGGCGAGCAGCGAGCGACGCAGGGACATGGTGCCTCCGGTGGGGTGCCGATCGAGACGACGGCAGAGAGCGGGACTGCTCTCGCGGCGTGCGGCCTGTCGATGCGGCATGCGGGTCGGCGTCGCGCGCTTTTGCAGTCTCTTGTCAGCGCACAGGATTCAGCGCGTGACCTGCCGCGCTCGTCCCCACCACGCGAATCCCGCGAGCGCGAGCAGCATCGCGGCGTACGCCAGCCACACCTGCGGGGAACGCGGGACGACCACACCGGTGTAGTCCGCGAACTCGATGCGGTTCATGGGCCCGATGTACCAGGCGAACAACCACACCACCTCGACCAGCCGCCCGCCGCCGGGCCAAGCGCCACACGCGAGCGCCAGCAGTGGCGCGAGCAGCGCGCACAGCACCCAGCCCGCCACCGCGGCGAGGTCCCCCGCGAGTGCCAGGCGCAGCATGCCCGTGGCGCCCAGCACCAGCCCCACGCTGGCACCGGCGAGCCACGTGGCCGGCAGCATGCGGTGCAGCGGCCGCGCGCACGAGAACACCACGCTCGCCACTTCGTCGCGCGCCTCGCGATGCCCGAGGGCCGACCACACGAACACGGGCCAGAACGACGCGAGCGGCAGCACGATCCGGCGCACGCCCGTCAGCGGCGCCGCGAGCCCGGCGATCAGCAGCCCGAGCGCGCCGAGATACCACCACCAGCGCTGGCCGCGGAACAGCAGCAGGAGTTCGGCGCGCAGCAGGGCGTCGAATCGGAACGCCGCGCGCGCGGGCGTGAGCGAGTCCGCCGAGCGCATCGGGGTGAGCGGCTCGGGCGAGGCCGCCTCGCTGCGTGCGCCGAGCCGAAGGCGCGGGCGGCGAGCGGCCAGCGCACTGGCCGCGTGCTCGAACCGGTCGAACGGCACGACCGCCAGTCCGAGCACCGCGCAGCCCACGAGCAGCCAGAGCAGTCGTGAGGCCGCGGCCTCGCCGCTCCAGTCGACGCCATGCCAGTCGAACCGCCTCGTCTCGAGCGTCTTCCAGCGCTCGCTGAAGTTGAGCCCCATGCTGAACGATGTGGCGCTGGCCGCGGACTCGGGGTAGCGCTCCTGGCTCACGCGGATCACGTCGCGCGCGACGATGCCCGCGCCCATCAGATCGCGGCTCGGCGACGTGCCACCCTCCTTCATCTCGCCTGAGGCCATGATCACGCCCAGCAGCACGAACCACACGATGTTCCCGGCGCCGCCGCGGATCACCGGCGTGCTGTCGAAGAACACCGCGCTCGCGCTCACGAACACGGCGATCGGCACCGTGAGCATGACGAAGGGCGTGAGTGTGGCCGCGAGGTCGATCCGGCGGTCCTCGCCCAGGAGCTGCTGTGTGACGAGCGCCGTGAGCAGCACCACCACGGCCATGCTGCCCAGCACGAGCAGGTGGCTGAGCGCCTTGGAGGCCAGATAGCCGAACTTGCTCATGCGGCTGGTGGCGAGGATCGCGCCCACGCCGGAGCGGCGGTCGCGCTCGATGGTGCCGCGCACGAGATAGAAGCCCACGAACAGGAAGTACACGCTCGTCAGCACAGCGGTGAGCGTGCCCACCCACTCGGGTCCGTAGCTGGGGCGGTACTGCTCGTTGAACACGAACGTTCGGTAGCCGGCGTCCTCGCGCGGCAGCATGCCGTGACCCATCCACACCATGACGAGCAGCGACACGAGGTAGCCCGGCTGGCGGGTACGCTCGAGCACGTCGGCCCATGCGAGTCGCAGCAGGTGCATGCGCGCGTCCGTCAGACGCGCACGGCGGCGCGTGCGCGGTCGAGATGCCAGAGGTAGGCGTCCTCGAGCGTGGGCGGTGTGGTGCGCGCGTGCGGGTGCGGCGCGTCGTCGCTCACGACGCGCGCCACCACCGCCTCGCCGCGGCGCTGCGTGGTGCCGATCCGGTGCCGCTCGCGGAACGACGCCACCTGGTCGGCCGGCAGTGCCACCTCCCACACGTGGCCCTCGGCGGCCAAGAGCAGCGCCTCGGCGGTGCCGTCGGCGATCACGCGGCCGTCGGCGAGCACGGCGATGCGCTCGGCAGCCGCCTCGATGTCGGACACGATGTGCGTGGAGAGCAGCACGATGCGCGTGCCCGCCAGTTCGAGGAGCAGGTTCCGGAACCGCACGCGCTCCTCGGGGTCGAGTCCCGCCGTGGGCTCGTCGACGATCAGCAACTGGGGATCGTTGAGCAGCGCCTGCGCGATGCCCACACGCTGCCGCATGCCGCCCGAGAACCCTCCGAGGGGCCGGTGGCGCGGCTCAGCCAGATGCACCATCTCGAGCAGCTCCACGATACGGCGCTTGGCCGAGGCGGGATCCAGCCCCTTGGCGGCGGCGATGTATTCGAGGAACTCGACCGCCGAGAGGTGCGGATAGACTCCGAAGTCCTGCGGCAGGTAGCCGAGCACGGCGCGCAGCCGGTCGGGGTCCTTCGCCAGGTCGACGCCGTCCCACGTGACGCGGCCGCGCGTGGGCCGCGTGAGCGCAGCCAGGATGCGCATGAGCGTGGACTTGCCGGCGCCGTTGGGGCCGAGCAGGCCCGTGAGGCCGGGGGTGAGCGTGAGCGAGACGCCGTCGAGCGCCCAACCGCGGCCGGCGTACTGCTTGCCGACGCCTTCGATGACCAGCTGCATGGGGAGCCTCCCGTGGACTCCCAGCATACGCGGCGCGAGGGCGGCGGGTTGCGGTGGCTACAACCCGATCAGCCCCCGCGCCGCGGCGAACAGGCCGTCGCCGTCCAGGGACAGGCCCATCAGGGCTCGCACACCATCGGGGCCACCCTTGTTGTCCGTGTCCACCTCGAGGTCGACGAACGCGCCGAGCGGGCTGCGGTGCAGCGTGGCGCCCTCGACGGCGCCGAGCGAGCCCTTCACCAGCACGTGCACCGAGTAACGGCCGCTCGCATGCGCCGAACCGAAGCTCTCGTTGTGGCCGCTCAGCACCTCCACGAGCGAGCCGGCGAACGTGCCCGCCATGCGCTCGAACCCGAGGCCGATGCGCGTGGTCGACAGCAGATCGCCGGTCATGTGCTCGGCGAACGTGGCGCCGGTCTCGGCCTTGAGGAAGATCGC
>CADEFY010000118.1 GCA_902826705.1 uncultured bacterium | reverse complement strand
GCACAGGCCAACCTGGGCGCCAAGGAGAACTGGCGTTCGTGGGTGCAGGGGCAGGTCGTCGCCTACCAGCGGCAGGTCGTCTCCGCGCCCGGCCGACTCATGGAGATCGAACGGCTGCGGGCCGACGTCGAGTCCGCACGGCAGATCTACAACGCATTCACGTCGCAGAGCGCGTCGATGACGATCCAGGAGGCGTTCCAGAACGCCAAGCTCAGCGGACGCTTCGTGGTGCAGAACCCGGCCTCGCGCCCGCTGTCGCCCTCCAAGCCCAACCGCGCGGTGCTCGTGCTGCTGGGCGTGGTGCTGGGCGGCATCCTCGGGATCGGCACCGTGCTCGTCGCGGAGCACAACGACCCGTCCATGAAGAACGCGGCCGAGGTCGAGACGCTGCTCGGTCTGCCGGTGCTGGGCGCGATCCCGAGGGTCGATGAACTCGACCGATCCAAACAGCGTCGCTCACGCGGACCCAGTTCCGGGCCTGCGGTGCTGCCCGCACCGCGCGACCAGGGGCTGCTCCACCGGCTCAAGGTCGAGAGTCCGCTCGGCCTCGAGTTCAAGCGCATCTACCTGAATCTCGCGCGTGCGCGCGACCGCCAGATGCCGCACACGCTCATGATCACCAGTTCCACACGTGGCGAGGGCAAGACCACGACGAGCGCCTGCCTCGGCATCACGCTCGCGCGCGAGCACCGCGCGCGCACACTGCTCGTGGACTTCGATCTTCGCAGTCCCGCGCTGCATCGTGCGCTCGGCATGCCGAGTTCGAGCTGGGGTGTGGCCCAGATGCTCCAGCAGCGGCACTTCGACGAACGGTTCATCCGCCAGACGTCGCTGCCCACCCTCGACTTCCTCGCTGCGGGCCGCAGCGAGCGTGCGGCCGCGGAGCTCATCGACCAGGAAGCCGTGACCTGGTTCCTCGCCGAGGCCCGGCAGCGCTACGACCTCGTCGTGCTCGATACCGCGCCCAATCTGGCCGTCCCCGACCCGCTCATCATCGGCCGTGCGGTCGAAGGCGTGCTGTACGTGGTCAAGGCGGGTCAGACCGTGCGGAAGGCCGCCGAGTACGGCGTCAAGGTGCAGCGCGAGGCCATGGACAATCTGCTCGGCGTGCTCATGAACGACGCGGGCGAGTTCCTGCCGCAGTACTACGGATACAAGCAGCAGTACTACGGCTACACGTCCGAGGCGGTCGAGGGCTGAGGCCCCGACGCGATCCCGCCCCCGTGCGCAGCCTCAAGGTCCTCAAGAACGTCATCACCAACTACCTGCGCTTCCTGACGGCAGCGGTGATCGGCTTCGCGTTGACGCCGTTCATGGTCCACGCGATGGGGGACAGGGACTACGGGCTCTGGGTCACGGTCTTCTCGCTGACGGGGTACTTCGGGCTCTTCGACCAGGGGATCCGCCCCTCGCTCGTGCGCTATGTGTCGCGCGATCACGCCGCGGGTGACCGCGACGGTCTGGCCCGGACGATCAGCAGCGCCTTCGCGCTGTATGGCGGCGTCGGTGCGATCACCATGCTGGGCGCCGCGGTCGTGGCGTGGAACTCCGCCGCATGGATCCGGGTCGATCCGGCCTTGCACGCGATCGCACCCACACTCGTGCTGCTCGTGGGAGCGTCGATCGCGATCGGGTTCCCGCTCGGCGTCTACGGCGCCGTGCTCTCGGGGCTCCAGCGCTACGACGTCGCCAACGGCATCGGCATCGTGATCGGCGTGCTGCGCGCGTTCGCGTTCGTCGGAGTGCTGCGGGCAGGTGGGGGACTCGTGGAACTCGCCTGGGCATCGCTCGCCATGAACCTGCTCGGTCATGCGTGGACCTGGTGGGCCGCGCAGCGGCTGCTGCCCGGCATCCCGTTCGGGCTGCACCTGGTGGGACGCGCCCACATGCGCCGCATCGCGAGCTATGGCGGCTGGGCGTTCATCGGAGCGCTGGCGACCAACATCGCGTTCCAGACCGATGCCCTCGTGATCACCAGCTTCCTCGGCGCCGCTCTCGTCACCCCGTTCGCGCTCGCCTCGGGGCTGGTGGACAACGCTCGGTCGCTCGTCCACTCGGCCGTGTGGGTGCTGTCTCCGACCGCGAGCGAGATGGAGACCCTGGGCGAGACGCGTAAGCTGCGCGAGATGCTCGTGGCCGGCTCCAAGTATTCCGTGCTCGTCTGCTGGCCCGTGCTGTTGGGGCTCATCGTCTTCGGCGCGGACCTCTTCACGATCTGGGTCGGACCCGGTTATGCCTCGGCGGCGCTCGTCCTCACGATCCTCGCGGTGCCGACCATGGTGGCACTGCCGCAGGCCACCGCTTCCTCCGTGCTGTTCGGCATCAGCCGCCACAAGGGCGTCGTGGTGCTGTCCCTGCTCGCGGCGGTGGTGAACCTGGCGCTGTCCATCTGGTGGGCGAGGGATCCCTCGCTGATGCGCGCGGTGTTCGGCAGCGCCGTCGATCCCGGGCTGGTGGGAGTCGCGATGGGCACCGCGCTGCCACTGTTCGTCTTCTCGGGCGTCGCGACGGCGGTGTTCGCCTGTCACGCCCTCGAGCAGCCGCTCGGGGACTACCTCTGGCGCGGCCTCATGCGCCCCGGGCTCGTGAGCGCGGTGTTCGTGCCTCCGGCCATGCTGATCCATTCCCTGTGGCGGCCGACCGACTGGTGGGCACTGCTCGCTGCGTGCGCCGGTTGCTGGCTGGTGTTCGCATGGACGGCGTTCCACTGGGGCATCGACGCCAGCGAGCGGGCGCGCTGGGCGCGCATGTTCCGCGGACTCGCTGGAGCACGCGCCGCCGCCGCCGAGGAGCGCGCATGAACCGGCCCACGGTCAGTGTCGTGCTCGCAGTCTACAACGCTGCGTGGTGTGTCCGTCGCGCGCTCGATACGGTGGTGGCCCAGACGCACGCGCCGCTCGAGATCATCGTCTGCGACGACGGCTCGAACGACGGCACGCCCGAACTGATCGAACGCTCGTACGGCGATGCGGTGCGGGTGCTGCGGCTGCCGCATCGCAACGCCTCCGCTGCCCGACACGACGGCCTCGGCGTGGCCCAGGGAGAGTGGCTCGCGTTCCTCGATGCGGACGACTGGTGGGAGCGCGACAAGCTGGAGCGGCAGCTCGACTTCATCGCGCGGCACCCACAGGTGCGCTGGGTGTCGTCCGACGGTCGCTACGAGTCGGAGCAGGGCCTCGAACGGGACTCGTGGCTGTCGGATTACTTCCGCCCGGTGCACGAACTGGCGGGCGACCTGTTCGCGCCGCTCCTGCAGCGCTGCTTCCCCCTCATGAGCTCCATGCTCGTGGAACGGCATGCCTACCACGAGGCCGGCGGCATCGATCCCAGCATCGTCTATTCGCATGACTACGACCTGTGGCTGCGATTGGCGGCGCGCTTCGATGGCGGCCTCATGCCGGAGTTGCTGGTGCACTACTGGACGCATCCGGGTGCCCTGAGCAAGAACTTCGAGGGCCGCCATCGCGACGACCTCCGGCTGATGGAGCGCGCTGCGTCCGGCATGCTGCGCGACGACCGCGCCGTGGTCGCCGCGGCCCGCCTGCGGGTGGCGGCGCTCCAGTACCACCTGGGGCAGCGCTGCCTGCGCACGGGCCGCGGCGCCGAAGGGCGCGCGCTTCTGCGCGCCTCGGCCGCGCGCGGGCCTGCGCTGCGGCGAGTGCTCGCCGGCCTCGGTTCGTGCCTGCCCGACCCGGCCCTGCCATGGCTCAAGCGTGTGGGCGTCTTGCGATCGCTCGTCACTCGAGCGCGTGGCATCCAGCGGCCGATCGATCCCCGGGGCGGCGCTTGAGCGAGCGAAGCGTCTCCGTGGTGATCCCCTGTCATGACGGGATGCCAGACGTGCTCGACGCCGTGCGGTCGGCGCTGACGCAATCACGGCCGCCTGATGAGGTGGTGCTCGTCGACGACGCCTCGACGGACGGCAGCGCCGAGCATGTGGAAGCGGCGTTCCCCGGCCGCGTCCGCCTCGTGCGCGGCCGCTTCGGCAGCGCCGCGGCGGCGCGCAACGCGGGCTGGCGCAGCGCGCAGGGCGAGTGGATCGCGTTCCTCGACGCGGACGACCTGTGGATGCCGGACAAGCTGGAAGTGGCCGAGCGAACGCTGTCGAGCGCGCCGAGTGCGATCTGGTTCTTCAGCGACGGCGCGTTCCGCACGCTGGACGGCACGACCCACGACTCGTGGTTCGGGCTCTATGCCGACCTCATCGAGCCGTACTGCGGCTCGCCTGTCGCCCAGCTCCTCGAGGTCAACTTCGTGCTCACCTCCTCGACGCTCGTGCGACGCACGGCGCTCGAGGCCGAGCGCGGATTCGACGAGTCGCTGTCGCATGCGGAAGATGTGGACCTGTGGATCCGGCTGTCCCGGCGCGGCGAGGCCACCGCCTCGCGTCGTGCCCTGGTGCGCTACCAGCATCGCGAGGGCGGGCTGACGCGGCTCACGGAACTGCGGCTCGTCGGCGGCGCGACGCTGTTCGGCCGCCTCGCGCGCGATCCGTCGCTGGCGCCCGGGCTGCGCCGCCAGGCGCGACGGCGGGCCTCGCTCTACCGCTACAAGCTGGGCTTCCACGCCCTGCGCGAGGGACGCACGGCCGAGGCGCGGGCGCGCTTCGCTGCCGCGTGGCAGTTCCCCGAGCGCGTCGTGCCGATCCTGCTGGGACTGGCGGCCTCGTTCCTGCCGCCGGCCGTGTTCCAGCGGCTGCGGGGCCAGCGCGCGGCCAAGGCGGCCGCGACGCCGATGATGGCGCTGCAGCGCGTGCGACTCGAGTCGTCCCACGTGCCGCCGGAAGCGGCCGGGCAGGCCACCCGATGAGTCCCACGACGGGTCCGCTGCGCCGCGACATCGGCGGCGAGATGCGCTCCGCGGCGCGGCGCGGTGCCGAGCGCTCGCAACGTTCGGGCATGCTGGTCCTGGCCATGGTGCTCGCGGCCGTGCTCATGGCCGGGTTCATCGTGCTCGACTATCAGTTCGACCAGGCCGAGCACCGCCTCTTCAAGATCCTCGCGGGCCTGCTCGCGATCGCCGGCATCCTGTCGCAGCCGCACTTCGGGCTGCTGATCCTGCCGGTGGCGACGCCATTCCTGCCGTGGGTGCCGCCGGCGCCGATCCCCGGGCTCAACCCGGTCAATCTGCTGCTCTTCTCGATCTTCGGCACCTACGCGATCGGGCGCATCGCGCGCCGACAGGAAGTGTTCCGCAAGGGCAGGCTCGACCTCTGGATCGGGGGACTGATCCTGCTCGCCGCGGTCTCGATCCTGCGCGGCGCGGCGTTCCCGACCGGCCTGGGGTTCGATGCGGGGAGCGCGGGGCTCGTGCTGTTCCGCTCCTCGACCACGTTCGCCACGTACTTCATCGTGCACTCCATGGTCCGCGGCCTGCCGGAGCGGCGCCACGTCACCTGGGCGGTCGTGATCGGCCTGCTCGCGGAAGCGATCGTCACGCTCATGTACGGCCGCAACGGCTCTGGCGGACGGGCGCTCGGCACGCTCGGGCAGTCCAACGAACTGGGCGCGTTCCTCGCGCTGTTCGCAGTGGTGTGCGTGCCGCTCATCCCCGCCACCCGCAATCTCCTCGGGCGGATCATCCTGCTCGGTACGTTCATCGCCACGTGCATCGCGCTGTTCATGTCGCTCTCGCGCGGCAGCATGGTGGCGCTGGTCGCCGCGCTCGCGATCGTGTGCTGGCGCACCTCGCGCGCACTCTTCGCGATCCTCGTGGTCACGCTGCTCCTCTCGCCGTTCTGGGCGCCCGACTACCTCAAGGACCGCATCTCGGGTTCGCAGATGGAAGTGGCGGGCAGCGACGAGGTGAGCATGGACATGGCCGCCGAGGCGCGCGTGCAGACCTGGCGCAGCATCATGGAGGTGGTGCAGGCCCATCCGATCGAAGGTGTCGGCTGGACCGGGCTCGGTTACGTGCTCCCCGACATCGGCACGGAGCTCGGCCTCGAGGATGTGAAGGACTCCGCGCACAACACGTTCCTGCGCATGCTCGGGGAGATGGGCGTGCTCGGCTTCGCGCTCTTCTGCGCACTGCTCTGGCAGTGCTGGAGCCTCAGTGCCCGCGCGACGCGACTGGCCCGGGACCCCTTCGACAAGGCGCTCGCGATCGGCGTGGGTGGCGCCGTCGTGTCGATGGCGGTGTCGTGCGCGTTCGGTGACCGATTCTTCAATGTGATCATCGCCAGCAACTTCTGGGTGCTCATGGCCCTGGTCGAGGACAGCCTCAGCGAAGCCGGAGGGCCGCGGGCGTGAGCGCGCGACTGGTCCGTTGGCTGCTGTCGCTCGGTTCGGGCGGCGCGGCGCCGCAGCATGGCGCGCCGCGCCTGACGATCGTGCGGCACCACCGCGTCTATGGCGAGCAGGAGCGGCCGCTCTACCGCCTCGGCGTGAGCGAGGCGGTGTTCGAGTCGCAGGTCGCGACATGCGTGGCGGCAGGACTCACGCCGATGACGGTGCGCGACGGGCTGGCGTGGCTCGCGACCGCGACACGCGGGCATCGCGTCGCGTTCTCGTTCGATGACGGCTATCAGGACAACCTCGAGCGAGCCCTCCCCGTGCTGGAGCGGCATGGTGCCAGAGCCACGCTGTACCTCGCGGCCGGACTCATGGCCGCTCGGCAGGCCCCGTGGTGGGACGAACTGGCGCATGTGCTCACCGAGGCCACGAGCGGGGACCGGACCGTGGAGTGGGGGGGCGAGGCTGTCGCGCTGGAGCTGGCCGACGAGGCCTCCCGCCGCAGGACGCTCGTACGCCTCCTGCCGCGTCTGCGCGTGACGCCTGCCGAGCAGCGGCAGCGGCTCGACGCGCTGCGCGAGGTGCTCGGCGTGCACGGTGAGGCACCCTGTCGACTCGCGGAGCTGCCGCATGCCGCGCGCTGGTCCGAGGCGGGCATGGAACTGGGCGCCCACACGCTCACGCATCCGTTCCTCTCGCTGCTCTCCGAGTCGGAGCAGCTCGCCGAGATCGCAGGTTCGGTGGAGCGCATCCGTGCCGTGACCGGTGCAGAGGTGGTGGGGCTCGCGTACCCCAATGGCGACCACGACGCAGTCACGGTGCGAGCCGCGCAGGCGGCCGGCCTGCAGTACGCCGTGACCACGCGCGCCGGGGATGTGCGCCGCGGCGAGCCCGCGTTCACGCTGGTGCGCCGCGGACTTCCGGAGGGCGCAGTGCTCGGACCCGGGCGGCGGGCGAGCGCACACATGACCCTCGCGGAACTGCGCGGCCGATTCGACCGCCTGCGGCGCGGCACGGTGGAGTCCGGCACATGAATCCCGCGCCCCTCGGCCTGCCGGGCCGCCGCATCCGGTTGCTCTACGTCGCAGCCAACTTCGTCACGGGCGGTGCCGAGCGGCACCTGCTCGAGATGTGGAGCCGCATCGACCGCTCGCGTTTCGACGTGCGCATCGCGTGCCTCAAGCGTGAGGGTGCCTTCACCGAGCGAGTGCTGGGTCTGGGGCTGCCGGTCACCGACCTCGGAGTCGGCCGCCGCATCTACGACCCGACGGGCGTGCGCGGACTGCTGCGGCTCGTGTCGCTGATCCGCGAGTTCCGCCCCGACATCGTGCACGGGTACCTCTTCGGCCCCAACCTCTTCGCCGCGCTTGCGGGCCGCGCCTGCCGCGTGCCCGTCGTGTGCGTGGCCAAACGCAATGTGGACGCTTTCGAGAGCCCGCGGCAGATCGCGATGCAGCGACTGGCGCACCGGCTCGCCACGCACGTGACTGCGGTGAGCGAAGAGGTGGCGGGGACCTCGGTGGCGCTCGGCGTGCCGCGCGAGCGGGTCACCGTGATCGAGAACGGTGTCGATGTCGCGCGGTTCGACGGCTCCACGCGCGAGGCGCCCGGCCTCGGGCTGCCCTCGCGCGCCCCGGGAGAACGGCTGCTCGGCGCGGTCGGCTGCCTGGCGCCGCGCAAGGACTTCGCCACGCTGCTCGCGGCGACTGCGCTCCTGCGCGCGCGCGGCGTGGCGATGCAGCTCGCGGTGGCCGGCGACGGTCCGGAGCGCGCGGCGCTCGAGGCCCAGCGCGAGCGCCTCGGACTCACCGGGATCGTGCACTTCCTGGGCGAGCGCTCGGATGTCGACCAGCTGCTGCCTGCGTTCGACGTGTTCTCCCTGTCCTCGCGCGAGGAGGGCATCCCGAACGCACTGCTCGAGGCCATGGCCGCTGCACGCCCCTGTGTGGTGACGCGTGTCGGCGGCAACGCCGAGGTGCTGGCCGATGGGCGCACGGGCTGGCTCGTGCCGCCGCAGGACCCGGCCGCGCTCGCGGATGCACTTCAGACCGCGCTGACCGACCACGCCGAGGCGGCGCGCCGTGGCACGGCCGCGCGCGCGGCGATGATCTCGGAGCGGAGCATCGACGCCATGGTGCGGAGACACGAGGCCTTCTACGTCTCGACGCTCGGACTCCCGCTGGTCGCGGCCGCGACCGACGCCACGGGGCACGCGGCATGAAGCGCATCATCTACGTCACCACCACGTTCCCGACGCTGGCCGCGTTCATCGAGAACGAAGTACACCGCCTGGTGCAGCGGGGCGTCGATGTGCAGGTGTTCACCTTGCGCGGCGTGAGCGATGCGCATCAGCCGGAGCATGCCGCACTGCTGCCGCGCACCACGGCCGTGGGCTC
>CADEFY010000117.1 GCA_902826705.1 uncultured bacterium | reverse complement strand
CGGGCTGCCACTCCGGCCAGCGACCTCGCCGCCGAGCTCAACGCGCTGGCCGCCGACACGCCTGGCGGCGCTCTCGCCCTCATCGATGCGCTCGGAGCCAGCCGCGCCGAGGCCGCCGGGCGCATCGTGGCCGCGCTCGCGACGACCGCCTCAGACAAGGAGCAGCGCAAGGCGGCCCGACGCGCGCTCCATCGGCTGCGGTCGAGCGGCATCGTGAACTGGAACAGCCGGTCGACCGCAGCCCGCACCTGCTCGGGCGAGAGCGTGGCGAGGTAGGTGAGCTCGGTCTGTGCCAGGATCTGGATGCGCTCGGGCAGGAAGTTCTCGATGAACCCCATGAGCGCCATGCCCGGGCGGTTGATGTCGCTGACCGAGATGTCGCACGGCGAGGAGAGCGACTCGCTCAACGACTCGAGCTGCAGGTCCTCACGCTGGTCCTCGTAGAGCCGCGCGACACTCAGGGTCTTCACCTAGGCCTCGTCCTCGACTTCGCCCGAGGCGGACTCGGCGAGCCGGCCGTTGAGCCCTCGGCCGCCCTCGTGCCGCTGCCGGCCATCGATGCGCTTCTCTTTGATGCGCCGGAGCTGTTCCTCGGTGCGGTCGGCGGCCAACTCGATGGCGCCCCGCGCGAGCTCATGCCATTCGTTCACCACGACATCGTGCTGGTGCACCCGCAAGGTGATCTCGGCCGAGATGCCGGTGCGTTCGGCGCCCACGATCAGATGCAGGGCATGGGCGTCGGGGGCCAGCCTGCCGAGCTTCTCGAGGCGGCTCTCGGCGAACGCGCGCACGTCGGCGGGCAGCTCGACGTGTCGAGCAGTGATCTGGATCTGCACGGCGATCCTCCTTCGAAGGGAGAGGACGGCAGGTGCGAACAGGGGCTCAGGCGACGCGCCGGCGGAACCGGGCCGGCAGGATGCTGAGCTGCTCACGATACTTCGCCACGGTCCGGCGCGCGATGTGCAGACCGCGCTCGTGCAGCAGCTCGGCGATGCGCTGGTCGGAGAGCGGGTCGGTCTTGTCCTCCTCGTCGATCAGCGTGCGGATGATGTCCTTGGCGGTGCGGGCCGAGACATCCTCGCCGTCGTCGGTCTCGAGACCGCTCGAGAAGAAGAACTTGAGCTCGAACACCCCGCGCGGCGTCTGCACGTACTTGGCCGAGCAGACTCGCGACACGGTGGACTCGTGCATGTCGATCTGGCGCGCGACGGCCGCCAGCGTGAGCGGCCGCAGGAACGCGATGCCGCGGTCGAAGAACTCCCGCTGCTCGCGGATGATGCACTCCATCACCTTGATCATGGTGCGACGGCGCTGCTCGATCGTCTGGATCAGCCACTTGGCCGACGCCAGACGGTCCTTGATGTAGTCGCGCGTCTCCTTCTCGGTGGTGGTGGCGTCGGGCTTCTTCTTGCCGCGGATCACACTCTCGTATGCGCTCGAGATGCGCAGCCGCGGGACGTGGCGGTCGTTGAGCATGACCACGTACTCCTCGTCGACGCGCTCGACGAGCAGGTCGGGCGTGACGTAGCGCGGCTCCTCCTCGGAGATCGCCGTGCCGGGCCGCGGGTTGAGCGTGGCGATCGCATCGGCGGCGGCCTGCACCTCTTCGGCGGACACCTTGAGCACGCGGGCGATCTCGGGGAAGCGGCGGTTCACGAGGTGGTCGAAGTGGTCATGGATCAGCTTCCAGGACAACTGGTCGCGATCCCCGCGGGCATCGAGCTGGATCAGCAGGCATTCGCGCAGGTCGCGCGCGCCGATGCCCGGGGGCTCCATCGCCTGCACCACGGCGAGCACCTTCTCGACGGCATCGACCTCGACCCCGAGCATGCTGGCCACGTCCTCGACCGGCGTCACCAGCCAGCCGCGGTCGTCGAGCGAACCGATCAGGAACTCGGCGATGCGCAGCGCGTCGGGCGGCAGGCTGAGGAAGTGCAGTTGCTCGAGCAGGTTCTCCGCCAGCGAGGTGCGCGTGACCGGCACCTTCTCCAGGAACTCCACGCTCTGCTCGCTCGACGGCACGTAAGTGCGGTCGAGGCCGTCCTGCAGGTACTCGGACCAGTCGACCGCCTCCTCCTCGACCGGATCCTCGGGCTCCTTGTTGTTCTCCTCGTCGGCGGAGCCCTCCCGCTCGATCTCCTCCTCGTCGAGGATCTCGTCGACCTCCTCGAGCAGCGGGTTCTGCAGCATCTCCTGCTTGAGGATCGCCTGCAGCTCGAGCGTGGGCACCTGCAGCAGCTTGAGCGCCTGCTGCAGGCGCGGAGTCATGACCAGCGATTGCTTCTGCTGCAGGTGGAGCGATGGTCTCATGTCCATGGCGGCCTCGTCCCTAGAGCGTGAAGCTGTCGCCGAGATAGTACTGGCGTGCGAGTGCGTTCGACGCGAGCTCCACGGGCGAGCCCGCGAGCTGGATGCGGCCGTCGAACATGATGTAGGAGCGGTCGGTCGTGTTGAGGGTGACGCGGACGTTGTGATCGGTGATCAGCACGCCGAGCCCGCGTCCGCGCAGCCGCGCGATGATGCTCTGGATCTCCTCGACCGCGATCGGGTCGATGCCCACGAACGGCTCGTCGAGCAACATGAATGACGGCTGCCGCGCGAGCGAGCGGGTGATCTCGACGCGCCGGCGCTCGCCGCCTGACAGCTTGTGTGCGTGCCGGTCCGCGAGATGCGTGAGATTGAGATCGTCGAGCAGCTCGGCGAGGCGTTCCTCGCGCGCCGCGCGCGAGAGCGCCATGGTCTCGAGCACCGCGAGCACGTTCTCGCGCACCGTGAGACGCCGGAAGATGCTGGGCTCCTGTGCCAGGTAGCCGAGGCCGAGACGCGCACGGCGGTAGACCGGATCCATCGTGATGTCGCGGCCGTCGAGCAGGATGCGGCCGGCATTGGGGCGCAGCAGCCCGACGATCATGTGGAACGTGGTCGACTTGCCGGCGCCGTTGGGCCCCAGCAGCCCCACCACCTCGCCGCGTCGCACGTGCACGTCGACGCCGCTCACCACGCGCCAGCGGCCGTAGTAGCGCTCGAGCCCCTGCGCGACGAGTCCGTCGGTGGTGGTCTCGGGCGCCACGGGAGCGTCGCGTTCGGGAGCGAGTGCCGTCATGGACGGTCCTCCCGTGTCTCGAGCACGGCGCCGGGCGCCGTGCGCACGGTGGCGCGCACCTGGGTGCGGAACTCGAAGTGCTTCAGCCCCGGATCGCTCTCGAATCCCACCCCCTCGAGCACGTCGCCCTGGCGTTCGACGCGGACGAGCCGCTCGGAGGTGATCTTGTTGGCCAGGTTGAGGTAGCGCAGTTCCTCGGTGGTCATGCGCGTGCCCTCCTGCGTGGAGAGCACCACGCCGCCGCGCGCCAGCATGTCGCGGCGTTCCTGATGGATCTCGCCCTCGCGCGCGATCAGCTCGGAGGAGCGCGTGCCGTCCTCGCCGAAGAAGTCCACGCGGACTCCGCGCACGCGGATCAGCTGCTGCGCGGTGAACGTGGCGGCGGAGCGCGCGTACAACGTCCACTGCGGCCGGCCCTGGTCGGTCTCGGTCAGCACGAAGTCGGAGACCTCCTGGTCGGGCATCTCGCCGGGCGGGACGGTGGCGTGCCGGTGGGTGCCGCCACTGCAGCCCGCCATGAGGAACGCGAGGGCGAGCAGGAGGGCGACGGTCCGGCCGTGGGTCGGATGCGAGCGGGTCTGGGACATGGGGGGTGCGAGCGGCTGCCGCGAGGTGCGGCGAGACCGCTCGAGAGGCACGCTACCCCCGGCACGGGGGCCGTTCAAGCACGGCCTGTGCCAGCGACTATCCGCGAGCCTCCCAACCCGTTATCGGGCGGGCCGAGTGCCGACTTGACGCGCGTTCGACGCCCCCGTCCGTCCCCGGCCGGGCCGTCGGGTCAGCGCTTGGCGCGGCGGTACACGCCATGGAACGCCGTGGTCCAGGTCTTCCCGTCATCACTCGACGTGTCCCAGACCTGATGGACCTCGTCCGCGGACCGGGGGGTCCAGGTGATGCGCTGGCGCACGGGCCTGCCGTCGGGGCCCGGCTGGACGCCTTCGAGGACCATGCTGCTGTCCCGCATCCCGCCCTCGAGTGTCAGGAGGGTGCCCTGCGCATCGATCCACGTCTGATGCCAGAGGCGTCGTGCGGCGTCATAGGCGTTGAGGCTCTCTCCCCGGCCGCCCTTGGCTCCGGTCCAGCGCTCACGCAACGAGCACTCGCCGATCGCCTTGGTGATCTCATTCGTACCCTGCAGTTGGCCCTGGGGCGAGGTGACGTCCCAATCCCCGATCCAGAAGTCGAACTGACGGTACGCCGGCGCCGAGCAGGGCACCGGCGCAGGGGGTGGGTCGGCAGCGTTCGAGGGCGTGGCGGATGACGAGAGTGCAGCGAGAAGCACGAGGACGAGTGTGGCGACGCGGCGGGATGACATGGAGCCTCCGATCCCGGTCGAGGGAACCTGAAGAGGACGCGAGACTGGCATCCGGGTCGATCCCAGACCGGTGGAGTCGAACCAGCGGGGTCTCGCGGGCGACGGGCGCAGCATGGGGACAGGCGCCGGTCCGGGCGCTCGGGTCGCCGATGGCCTAGGCTCACGGCATGCGCCACCTCCTTCGGCTTCTGCTCAGCGCCCTCGTGCTCACGAGCACCGCTTCTGCCAGACCCGCGAGGCCCTCCTCGAAGCTCGAGGCCTCGCCCGCATTCTCGGTGCCCTTCATCGAGGACGATGTCGGGCGCGCGCTCTCGCTCGCGCGCGAGAAGCACCTGCCGGTGTTCGTCGAGGCGTGGGCCCCCTGGTGCCACGCGTGCCGCTCGATGCGAGCGAACGTGTTCACCGACGCCCGGCTCGCGCCGCAGGCGTCGCGCTTCGTGTGGCTCTCGATCGACACCGAGCAAGCGCGCAATGCCGTGCTGCGCAAGCAGCTCAAGGTGAGTGCGCTGCCCACGTACTTCATCTTGCACCCCGACTCGCAGAGCGCGGCGATCCGCTGGGTGGGCGGTGCTTCGCTGGCCCAGTTGGAGCGCGTGCTTGACGACGGCGAGGCGGCCGTGAAGGGCTCGAGTGGACAGGCGCCGGCGTACCAGGCCCTGGTCGAGGCCGACCGGCTGTACGGACGCGAGGAGCATGCGGCGGCGGCCGAGGCCTTCGGGCGCGCGATCGCGGCGGCTCCGCCGGACTGGCCCGCGTACGGTCGTGCCGTGGAATCGCGGTTGTTCGCGCTCTCGATGTCGGACCAGCATGAGGCCGCCGTGCGGCTGGCGCTGGACGCATGGCCGCGCCTCGGGTCCACGTCCTCGGCGGCGACGCTCGCCGCCAGCGGACTGGACGCCGCGCTCGAGCTGCCGGCCGACCACGCCGACCGTGCGGTGGCGGTCGCGCGGTTCCAGTCGGCGTGCCAGTCGCTGGTCGGCGCGCGCGAGCGGTTCACGGGAGACGATCGCAGCGGGCTCTACTTCAGCCTCGAGGCCGCGCGCGAGGACGCGGGCGACTCGACCGGCGCCCACGCACTCATGGTGGAGCACGCGGCGATGCTCGACCGCGAAGCGGCGATCGCGAAGACCCCGCACGAGCGCACGGTGTTCGACTCTCACCGCGTCTCGCTGGCCGTGGAGCTGGGCACGGCGGACCGCATCGTGGCCGCGCTGCTGCAGAGCCAGCGCGACTTCCCCGAGGACTACAACCCGCCCGCGCGCTTGGCGATCGCGTATCGCGCGCTCGCCAAATGGCCGGAGGCGATCGCCGCGAGCGACCGCGCGCTGGCACTCGTGTACGGCCCGCGGCAGTTCGTGGTGCTCGATACGCGCATCAACATCCATCGCGACATGGGCGACGCGGCGGGCGTGCGCAAGTGGGTCGGCGAGGCGCTGTCCCGCGCGAAGGCGATGCCGGCCGACCAGCGCTCCGACCGCACGATCGCCAAGTACGAGAAGCAGTTGGGCGAGCTGGCGGCGAAGTAGCGGCGACACTTGCAGAGCAGGGTCCGTGCTCGAGCGTCGGGATCTGGATCTGCGTCGCTCGCTTGCGAACGTGAACATGTCCGGTCGTGGTCATGCCAACTGTTCCCGGGAACAGTCCACCCGATCCGGGGATGCGCAGCTCGAGGTCGAGATCGATCGACCGAGGTGACTCTCGCCCCCTCAGCCCCGCAGGCAGTCATGCAGGTGCAGCACGCCCAACGGGCGGCGATCGCCGTCGATCACCACCAGGGCCGTGATGGGGCCCTCGGGGCGCTCCTCCATCTGACGCACCGCGCTCGCCACCAGAGCGCCGGGCGTGATGGTGGTGGGGCGCGCGCTCATGATGTCGCGCGCCGTGAGCGCCCAGGGATCGTCCGTGCGCATGAGCAGGCGGCGGAAGTCCCCGTCGGTGATCACGCCCGCCAACCGCCCGGCCGAATCGACCACGGTGGTGATGCCGAGCCGCTTCTGCATGATCTCGAGCATCAGTTCGCGCAGGCCCATCGACTCGGGCACGCGCGGCAGCGCCTCCCCCGCGTGCATCAGCTCCTCCACGCGGCGTGCCGCGGCGCGGCCGATCAGCCCGCCCGGGTGCAGGAACCGGAAGTCCTCGGGTGCGAACCCGCGGCGCTCCATGAGCGCGATCGCGAGGCAGTCGCCCATCACCTGCGTGAGCGTGATGCTGGTGGTCGGCGTCAGGTCGTGCGGGCACGCCTCGGCGACCGGCCCCACGACCAGCGTGACCGCGCTGCGCTGCGCGAGCGGCGAGCCGGGCTGCGCCACGATCGACACCAGCGGGATCGCGTGACGCTCGAGGTAGGGCGAGAGCGCGAGCAGTTCGTCGCTCGCTCCGCTCTTGGACAGGAACAGCGCGGCATCGCCCGGAGCGAACAGACCGGCGTCGCCATGCAGCGCCTCGGTCGGGTGCACGGACACGGCGGGCGTGCCCGTGCTGGTGAGCGTGGCGGCGATCTTGCGGCCGAGCAGGCCCGATTTGCCGACGCCCGACACCACCACCTTGCCACGCACCGCGGCCAGCGTCTCCACGGCGCGGTCGAACTCGGGTCCGATGCGGGCCTCGAGCGCCGCGACCGCCGCGGCCTCCTCGCGCACGATGCCTCGCGCGCGCTCCGCCCAGCGGCCGCTCATCGCGCCTCGTAGCGGTCGAGCACGCGATCGAACGTGCCGTTGTGCACCAGCAGGTGCTCCACCGCCTCGCGCACGGCGCCGAATCCCGCCTTGGTGCGCGTGACGCCATGCACGAACGGCAGCACATGCGGGCTCGCATCGGCGACTGCGATCGACCAACCGACGCGGCGGAAGAGTGGCACGTCGGGCAGGTCGTCGCCGATCATCGCGCACGCGTCCCACGCGATCTGCTCGCGCGCCAGCACCGTCTCGGCGATCGCCACCTTGTCCTTGGCGCCCAGGTAGTGCTCGAGTCCCAGGTCGTGCATGCGGGCGGCCACGGCCTGCGAGGCGCGCCCCGAGATCACCACGGGCAACATGCCGGACTCGCGCGCCCACTCGAGCGAGAGGCCATCGCGCACCCAGAAGTGCCGAAGATCGCCGTCTCGACTGAACCCGATCAGCCCATCGGTGAGGGTGCCGTCGACATCGAGGAACAGCAGCCGGATCGGGTGCGCGACCGGCGGCTTGGTCTGATCGAGCCAGCGCGGATCAGGCATGCGAGGCCTCATGCGCCTTGATCGCCGCGTCGAGGAACCGATCGGCCTCCTCGAGCGGGAGCTGGGTGGCCGCATCGCTCATCGCGTGCGCGGGATCGGGATGCGCCTCGAAGAACAGCCCCTCCACGCCGCATGCGAGCGCCGCCCGCATGAGCGGGAACGCGAACCGGCGGTCGCCCCCGGTCTGTGCTCCGCCGGGGCGCTGCAGACTGTGCGTGGCGTCGTACAGCACCGGCCAGCCCAACTCGCGCATGGTGACCAGTCCGCGCATGTCCACCACGAGGTCGCCATGCCCGAAGCTGCTGCCGCGCTCGGTCTGCAGGATGCGCTCGCCCCCCGCGGCGGTGACCTTGGCGATCGCCTGGGCCATGTCGGCGGGCGGCAGGAACTGTCCCTTCTTCACGTTGACCGCGCGGCCCGTGCGCGCCGCGGCCTGCAGCAGCGCGGTCTGCCGGCACAGGAACGCCGGGATCTGCAGCACGTCAGCCACCTCGGCGGCGGCCGCGCAGTCACCGGACTCATGCACGTCGGTCAGCACCGGCACGCCCACGTCGCGCCGCACCCGCTCCAGCACGGCAAGACCCTCGGCGTCGCCGAGGCCAGTGAAGCTCGAGCCGCTCGAGCGGTTCGCCTTCTTGTACGAGGCCTTGAACACGAACGGCAGGCTGCGCGCTGCACAGGCGTCACGCAGATGCGTCGCCACCCGGAGGCACAGGTCCGCGCTCTCGATCACGCACGGGCCGGCCACCACCAACAGCCGGCCAGAACCCACCTGCGCCGGTCCGATCGTGAACGACCTCACTCTGGGCTCCTCATCCGCTGGCACGCTCCACGAACGACTCCGGCCGCTCGAGCAGCGCATCGTCGCCGGTGCGCACGCGGCGGCGCTCGAGTGCGGCACGCACGAAGTCCACGAACAGCGGGTGCGGCTCGAAGGGACGGCTGCGCAGCTCCGGATGGAACTGCACGGCGAGGAACCACGGATGGTCGGGCAGCTCCACGATCTCGACGAGCTCGCGGCCCACGCAGCGCCCCGACAGCACGAGGCCGCGTGACGTGAGCTGCTGCGCGAAGCGGTTGTTCAGTTCGTAGCGGTGGCGGTGCCGCTCTTCCACCTCGGCGGCGCCGTAGGCGCGCTCGGCGAGACTGCCGGCGCGCAGGGCACAGCGATA
>CADEFY010000116.1 GCA_902826705.1 uncultured bacterium | reverse complement strand
TGTCAGGATCGCATTGCCAGCCACATCGGTGATCGAGAGGGCGACGGTCTGGCTTCCCGCGGATGTACACACCGCCAATCCGCTCGTCGGCCATGCGGGATCGAGGCTGCCGTCGAAACGGATGTGGTGCGCGTAGATGTCCGAGGCGGGGCCGACGCGGAGATCGTGCCACGAGACGATCGCGCCGCCTGATCCATCGCTTGCGACAGCCGGTGTCCGCTGGTTGCTGTCGGCGACGCAGACGGCGATCCCATCGCTCGGCCAGCCCGGGGCCAGTGATCCATCCGCCCTGACACGAAGCGCGTAGATGTCACTCGTGGTGCCGTTACGGAAATCGCTCCACGCCACGAGGATCCCACCAGTCCCGTCGGGCACGAGCTGCATCGTCGTCTGCGCGCCGGGTGCCGTGCAGAGCGCGAGTCCGTTGGCCGGCCAGTCAGGATCCCTCGAACCATCCGCCAGCACATGCGAGGCGTAGAGGTCAGATTCCCCGGAGCGCCGATCGCTCCAGGCGATGAAGGCGCCTCCGGCCCGGTCGGTGACGATCTGCGGACCCGTCTGCGCGCCCGACGCGACGCACACGGACAGGTTGATACTTGGTGAAGCGGGCCAGTCCGCTCGCGAGGGCGCCGGCACCAGCAGGACGATGAACAGGAGAAGGGATGCGTGCCGGATCCGGTGGCTCGGGGTCGATCGCATGAAACGAGTCCTCGCTGCCCCGGTCGAGGGGTCGGTAGCTCGCTGGAGAAGCATGCCGCGAGTGCACCGCGCGTGCTCGCTCCGGATTCCAGTGTCCGATAGGCGTCCGTCGCGAGCAAGGCTCTCGTGCTCGGGCGCAGCGCCGAATGCGAATGTGTCTGACAGGCCGTTCGGGCCAGCCAGCTCAGGGTCGCTGGGCGCTCACTCGCGAGATCGTGGACACGTCTCTCTCGCGCGAGGACGGGCAGAACGTGCTATGGCATCGCGCATTGTCGCGATGGCGCCTGATTCGCGTCCTGGTCGCATGCACGAGCGTCGCGAACACACATGCCATGAAGGACGCACGCGCCCCCGCGACCCGCCCCCGGCGGTGACTGCCATGGATGCTCGCTCGCTGTCGCAGATGTCGGATGCGGCACTCGAACTTGATCTCCACGCAGCCGTGGGCCGGGAGCGCACGTCTACGGTCGAGTCGCTCGCCTTCATCGGCGAGTTCGACGCCCGTGGTCTCCACCTGCCCGCCGGCTACCCCTCGATGTTCCAGTATTGCTTGTCCGAACTGAGCTTGTCCGAGGACTCGGCGAGCAAGCGCATCCGCGCCGCACGGGCTGCGCGGCGCTGCCCCGCAGTCCTTGCAGCGCTCGCGGAAGGCGGGTTGCATCTGAGCGCCGTCGTCCTGCTCGCGCCTCGCCTGACTCCGGAGAGTGAGGATGAGCAGATCGCAGCCGCCTCGCGCCGTTCCAAGACGCAGATCGAGTTGATGCTACCCGAGCGGTTCCCGAGCGAGGGCGGGCCGACCACAGCCACCCCGGTGCCGTTCGACTCGATCGCCGACTCACATGCCCCGGGGCATGCAAGTACGCCATCGACTCACTCGAAGGTCACGCCTCTGTCCTCCGGCCGGTACCGACTCGAGACCACGATCGAGCAGCTCGGCTACGACGATCTCGCGCTCTCGAAGGCATTGCTCCCCCACACCTCGCCTTGGTGTGATGCGGCCGAGGTGATGCAGCAAGCGCTGCGGATGCTGGCCGCGCACCTCCTGAAGCGCGCGAGTTCCGCAACGGCGAAGCCTCGTGCCCAGCTCCGCGAGGCGAAGGGCCGACACGTGCCTGCAGCCGTGCGGCGCGAGGTCTGGCAGCGCGACGGCGGGCGCTGTGCGTTCGTGAGTGAGTCGGGCGTGCGTTGCGGATCGAATCGCCTCGTGCGGCTCGACCACATCGTGCGCTTCGCGGAGGGCGGCAAGTCGACGAGCGAGATCCTGCGGCGGCTTTGCGGCCCGCACGATCAGTTCGAGGTCAAGCGTCGACTCGGTGCCGGTTCGCCGAGTGGAAGCAACGCGAGTCACGCGAGCGGACGACGCACTGGCGAGCCATTCGGGTGGCCGACCAACATGCCCCGGGGCAAGTGACTCAGCTGTCTTGCGAGCACGTCGACGCAGTCGTCCCCTACCTGATCGCGCTGAAGTCCTCCAAGTCCGAAGCCCGGCGCTGAGCCGAATTGTGCGCGGACATGCGCGACGCCTCGCTCGAGCACGCGTGATAGTGGCACTACATGGCCCCGGACGCGCCCGCTTCCAACTATGCACTCATGCACCCAGCGCCCCGGCATGACCCAGCGCGACGCCGGGTCGCAGGCATGACGCCACACGGGATCAGACCGGCGTATCGCCCTCGTCCTCGGCGTCGCGCCCATCGCCACTCTCCAGCCGCTCCAGCGCACGCTCAGCCTGCTTCGCCACCTCCTCGCCGAGCGGCGTGCCGCTGGCGCGGCCGAGGGCGCGGGCGCTGTCGAAGTGCTCGCGCTGCACCGACTCGGGGACCTCGCCCTCGAGCAGCGCGCCCAGGTTGAGCGCGGCGTTGGCGGCGGCGGCGCGGCCCGAGGGCTGTCCGCTCGCGCGACCGCGCTCGAGCGCCTGCATGTAGGCCTGTCGTGCATCGAACGTGCGCGACTCCGCCATCCGGACATGGCCCAGATGCACTTGCGCCATGGCCGTGAGCGCATCGATCTCGGGGCCCTTGCGCTCGCGCAGCAGGCCGATGGCCTCGCGCAGCGCGCCCGCGGCATCGGACCAGCGGCTCGCCTGACGGTCGAGATGCCCCGCGAGCAGCAGCGCGTCCACCGCGACGCGCTCGCCCACCTCGTGCCCACTCGCGCGGCCGAGTCGGGCGACTTCGGTGAGCCCGGCGCGCGCGCGCGCGGGGTCGCCGTCGTGCAGCCACTGGAACGCCTGTGCATAGCTGGCCGCGGCGTCGAGCGCGCGGCCGATCCCGGACTCGAGCGTGCGCGTGAACGCGCGGGCCTCCTCGGCGAGGCCGCGCGCCTCGTCCCAGCGGTCGAGTGCGCCGAGCACGCGGTGCAGGTTGCACGCCGCCTGCCCGGCCCACTCGCGCACCTGCGGCTCGCCCGAGTCGCGGCCGGCGGTGAACGCGCCGCGCAGATGCAGCGCGGCCTCCTCGCGGGCGCTGGTCTCGGCGAGCGCCTGGCCGAGTCGCAGCTGCGAGAGAACGCCGAATCGTGCAGCGGGCTCGGGTTCGCAACCGTGCGTGGACTCGAGGGCGTCGCGGTAGAACGGCACCGCCTCGGGGATGCGGCCCACCTGCACGCGCTGCTCGCCCAGCGCGAGCGCACCCTGCACCACGGCGAGCCTGGCATCGGGCAGGCCGCTCGCGCGGCCGGCGGCGATGGCGCGCGCGTAGTGCCGCGCGGCGTCGGACTCGCCGAGCAGTCCCTCCTGCTCCGCCAGGGTCGCCAGCGCGAGCGCCGCCTTGGCGGTGGCCATCAGCCCGAGCGGCGTGCCGCCCGGCTCGGCGATGGGCGCCACGGACTCGAGCAGCGCCCGCGCGCGCGAGGGCTCGCCGCGACGCGCGTGCAGATGGCCCAGATTGAACGCGGCGATCGCGGCCGGATCCCAGCCGCTCGCATGCCCCGAGCGCTGGCCCAGGTCGACGGCCTGCTCCCATCGGCTCTCGGCCTGGCGTTCGTCGCCGACCTCGTTCTCGAGCAGCCCCAGATTGAACGCCGCCTGCGTGAGCATGCCGAGCAGCAGTGACCCATCGGCGTCGGCGCCGAGCGCGAGCGCCTCCTCATAGCGCTGACGCGCCTGGTCGAACGCGCCTTCCTCCTGGGCCAGGATGCCGAGCCGCGTGAGCACGCCCGCCCGGCGGTGCCGGCCCACGGGGTCGGGAACGCGGAAGCTGCGCTCGAGCGCACGGGCCAGGTGCGAGAGCGCTTCGTCGCGCTCTCCGGTGGCGCGCAGCCGCTCGCCCAGGTGCAGCGAGGCCTCCATCACCACGACGTCGCCCGCCTCTCCCGCGAGCGATTCGCCCGCGGCGAGCGCCTGGCGCAGGAGCGCCACTCGCCGCGCAGGATCCTCTTCGGCGAGCGCGCTCGTGAGCTGCTCGGCGGCGCGCTGCGCGGCCGCCGCGGCGGGCGTCGCGCCCGCGTCACGGGGCGCGAGCCACGCACGCACGCGCTGCCAGAGCGCACGCAGCGCGGTCACGCCAGCCCTCTGCGCTGCAGCGCACGTGCGAGCGCCTCCTGGGCCAGCGCCTCGAGACGCGACTCCGACGCATCGTTGACCAGCACCTCATCCGCGGCCGCGGCGAAGTCGGCATTGCTCCGCTGGCGGGCGAGCCGCGCGCGCGCATCCGCCTCGGTGAGGCCTCGGCCGCCCACCAGCCGCCCCACTTGCAGTGACTCCGGCGCCACCACCGCCCAGAGCGCATCGATCTCGCGCTCGAACCCCCAGTCGATCATGAGCGCGGCGTCGATCACCACAGGGCCGCGCGCGCCGCGCGCGCGCAGCGCGTCGAGCGAGGTGCGCAGGTGCTGGAGGATGCGCGGGTGCACGAGTCGGTTGAGCGCGAGCAGCGCTTGCGCATCATTGAACACGCGCGCAGCCACCTGCGCCCGGTCCAGCACGCCGCTCGTGCGGTAGACCTGAGGGCCATATTCGGCGATGAGCGCCGCACGCACTTCGGGGTCGGTGTCCGTGATCACGTGGCCGATGCGGTCGGCGTCCATCACCACCGCACCGCGTGCCGCGAGCGCCCGCGCCACGGTGCTCTTGCCGCTGCCGGCACGGCCCACCAGGCCGATGATGCACAGGGCGTCCTCCGGCGCCGCGCGGCGCGGCCGGAGGGAGTCGGGGCGATCGGGTGGGTGAGACAAGGGGTCAGTGGGCATCGAACCAGGAGGCGCCCTGTCCCACCGACACGGTGAGGGGCACGGCCAGAGGGTAGCAGCCCTCCATCTCGGTCCGCACCAGCGCCGCGATCGCCGCCGCCTCGGCCTGCGGGCACTCGAGCAGCAGTTCGTCGTGCACCTGCAGCAGCATGCGGGCGCCCGTGCCGCGCCGCGTGAGTGCGGCGTGCACGCGCAGCATGGCGAGCTTGACCAGATCGGCCGCGGAGCCCTGGATCGGCGTGTTGATCGCGGCGCGCTCGGCGATGCTGCGTTCCATGCCGCCACCGCGCAGTTGCGGAAGATAGCGGCGGCGGCCGAGCAGCGTCTGCACGAACCCGCGCTCGCGCGCCTCCTCGAGCGTGCGGTCGAGATACTGCCGCACGCCCGCGTACACGCCGAAGTAGCCCGCGATGAACGCCTTGGCGTCGGCCAGCTCGATGCCCATCTGCTGCGCCAGCGAGCGCGGCCCCATGCCGTACATGACGCCGAAGTTGACCACCTTGGCGCGCGAGCGCAGCTCTGCGGGCACCTCGCCGGTGACCTGGAAGATCCGCCGCGCCGTGCTCGCGTGGACATCCTCGCCGCTCACGAATGCCTCGGTGAGCTGCGGGTCGCCTGAGAGGTGCGCCATGACGCGCAGCTCGATCTGTGAGTAGTCGGCGCCCACCAGCACGCAGCCGGGCGCGGCCACGAACGCGCGGCGGATCGCGCGGCCCTGCGGCGTGCGGATCGGGATGTTCTGCAGGTTGGGGTCGTACGAGGCGAGCCGGCCGGTGGCTGCGCCGGTCTGCTCGAACGTCGTGTGCACCCGGCCGTCCACAGGATCCGCGGTCGCGGGCAGCGCGTCGACATACGTGGAGCGCAGCTTGCTGAGCCCGCGCCATTCGAGCAGCAGGCGCGGGAACTCGTGCTGACCCGACAGCCCCTCGAGCACCTCGGCGTCGGTCGAGTACCCGGTCTTGGTCTTCTTGGACGGCGGCAGCTTCAGCACGTCGAACAGCACGTGCGCCAGCTGCGGTCCGCTGTGCAGGTTGATCGCCTCTCCCGCGATCGCATGCAACCGCTGCTCGAGCGCCTGCGCGTCGCGTTCGAGCTCGCCCGACATGTGCGTGAGCACCGCGGCATCGAGTGCGATGCCGGCGTGCTCCATGGCGCCGAGCACGGCGATCAGCGGATGCTCGAGGTCGCGATAGAGCGGAGTGAGTTCGCGCGCCTCGAGCTGTGCGGTGAGCGCCTCGGCGATCGGCCAGAGCGCCGCGGCACGACGCTCGGCGAGCCGCGCCGCCTCGACCGCACTGCGCTCCGCAGGCGACGGGCGCGCCTTGCCGCGAGCGGCCGCCGGCGCGACCGGTTCCAGTTCCACGCCGAGCACGTCGCGCGCGAGCGCCTCGAGTCCGTGCGAGCGCTCGGGATCGCAGAGGAACGACATCAGGTGCAGGTCGGCCTGCCCGCCCGCCAGTCCCAGCCGGTGGGCTGCGAGCAGATGGGTGAGTGACTTGAGGTCCTGCGCGACCTTGCGGCAGTTCGCGTCCGCGAGCGCGGCACCGAGCCACGTGCGTGCCTGCTCGAGCGTGGCGTTGGGGCCCGTGGTGTGCGCGAGCGGCAGATAGGCGGCGGTGCCGTCGCGTGCGGCGAGCGCGAGCCCCACGAGCCGCCCGTGGCGCGGCGCGTCGCCCTCCCACACGGGCTCGATCGCCAGGCCGTGCGTGCTGCGCGCCCGCACCGCATGCAGGCGTTCGATGAACGGTTCGAGTGGCGGAGGACCGCCCTCGCCCGCTCCGCCCCCCTCGACCGTGTCACCACCGCCGAACAGGTCGCCCTGCGATGCGGGCGCGAGCGCGGCGGGCAGCGTGCTCGCGCGCGGCGTGAGCCGGCCCGACTCGAATCGAGCGCCTGCAGGCGGGTCTTCGCGCTGCTCCGCCGCCGAGCCCCGGCGCGCGCGTTCGCGCGCAGCCACGGGCGCGCCGGCCTCCGCATCGGCCACGCCCTCGCTCGCGGCGAGCTGTTCGAGCCGCCGGATCTCCCAGCGCTTGGCGAATGCGAGCAGCGCCTCACGGCGGATGGGCGCGACGGCTAGCGCCTCGAGCGTGAGCCCCAGGTCGAGGTCGTGCCGAACGGTGGCGAGGTCACGCGAGAGGAAGGCCTTGTCACGATGCTCGACGAGCTTCTTCTTCAGGGCCGGCTTGGTGACCTCCTCGAGGCGCGCGTAGAGCGCATCGAGCGAGCCGAACGTGCGCATCAGCTCGGTGGCGGTCTTCTCCCCCACGCCCGGCACGCCGGGGATGTTGTCGGAGGAATCCCCCATCAGCGCGAGCACGTCGCGGATGTGCTCGGGGCCCACGGTCCACTTGGCGCGCACCGCATCGGCGTCCATGCGCAGGTACTCATCGCCGCGGCTCTGCGGTGCCAGCACCGTGACCGGGCCCTGCACCACCTGCAGCATGTCCTTGTCGCCGGTGATGAGGATCACCTCGTCGCCCGCCGCCGCGCCCATCGCCGCCAGCGTGGCCATCACGTCGTCGGCCTCCATGCCGGGCTTCTCGATCACGGGCAGGCCGAGCAGCTGCGCCATCTCCTCGACGGGTGCGAGTTGCGCGTGCAGGTCGTCGGGCATGGGCGGGCGATGCGCCTTGTACTCGCCGTACATCTCATGGCGGAACGTCGGGCCGGGGCCGTCCCACGCCATGGCCCAGCGGTCGGGCGAGAGTTCGCGGCGGAAGCGCCCGATCAGGTGCGCCATGCCGAAGATGGCCGACGTGTTCTCGCCCTTGGAGTTCATGAGCGGGCGCGAGATGAACGCGTAGTACGCGCGGTACACGAGCCCGAGTGCGTCGAACACCACCAGTCGCGCCATGGTCAGTCCTTCGAGCTCGGCAGCGCCTGGATCTGCGCTTCTCGAGGCGGCTTCACGTGGCGCGACTCGCGAGACGTCAGGCGCTCACTCCGCGCACCCGACCCAGCATGTGAATCGGTTCGGACATGGGCATCTTGAGTCCCCGACGCTCGGCGCCCCATGCGCTGCGTGCTCACAAGCACCGTAGGCGGTCCGCTCGACGAGGGTCAAGGCGCGTCGCCGATGCACACCGTGCCCAGCCGCGATACATCTGCATGACGCCCTGCGTGCTCACAGACTGCCGGTGTGCTATGGGTGTGTCACGCAGTCGTCCATCGGATGGCTGTGCTTCCTGTGAACTCAAGTCGAGGCCCGACTCGATGCACGGTGAGATCCACGAACCCGTGCAGGTCATGGCCCGCGGACCGGCCGGAGGGCGGATGGGGACATCGGAGTCCTGGCAGATCCCGTGGGTCGTCGAGGTCATCTCGAGAGAGCGCCCGAAGACCCTTCTGGACGCCGGCGCCGGACGAGGCAAGTTCGGTGTGCTGGCCCGCGAGTCCGGGACGCTCGAGCGCGTGGACGGCATCGACATCGCGCCTCCGCGGATCGCCTCGGCGTACGACCACTTCTATGTGGGCGACCTTCGGGATCTGGACCGAATCCTCCCTCCGGACGCTCCGGTCTACGACCTCGCGATCTTCATAGAGGCCATCGAGCACTTCGAGAAGCCGGATGCCTGGGAATTCCTCGATCGGCTGACGCGCCGCGCACGCAGAGTGCTGGTCACCACACCCTTCGGATTCCGCCGCCAGGAGATCGCGGGGTTGCCGTATGAGACACATCGTTCGGGCTGGTATCCGTGGGAGTTCAGCAGGCGATTCCACGTGCATGAGTGGGCCGTCTACCCGGGGCATATGACACGACGGCTCCGCCTTCCCAGGCTGTGGCAGTTCCTCGTGCTCATCAGTCGCCGAGGATCTTGAACGTCCCACCCGGACAGTTCATGTGCCACGAGTCGAGGTCGCAGAGCGCGGGCTCATGAATAGTCCGCGCTAGACGAAGTCCGCGTCGCCGTACGTGACAGACCAGTTGGCGCCATGTGGGACGAGGCGTTCGAGAATGGGATCCTCCACGCCTCGACCACAGAACACGTTCTCGAGCGCAACCGACCGCCGGAAGCCTGTCAGGCAGCTCTGGAAGAAGCCCTGGTCATGCCCGAGGAACGCGACGTTCGCGTCGCCGCGCAACAGGGCCCCGAGGCAGATCTCCGTGACGAGTG
>CADEFY010000115.1 GCA_902826705.1 uncultured bacterium | reverse complement strand
CCGCGCGACGGCCTGCTCGTGCGCGGCGTCCAGGGTCGCGCCGGAGTGCAGGTGGGCATGCCGGGCGAGGCGGTGTTCGCGCGCTGCAGCCTGGTCTCCTTCCCGCTGCCGGGGCGTGTGCCCGGCGCCGTCGGCGTGCTCGGACCGCAGCGCATGGACTATGCGCACGCGCTCGCCGCCGTCGAGCGCGTCGGCATGCGCGTCGCCGACCTGCTCGCGCAGTGAACCGCGCCGGCCACCCCCTTCGAACCACGGCCCCGATCCCGAGGAAGCGATGACCATGAGTGAGGACCTGCACACGGACACTCCCGATCCCACCGCATCCGACCCGGCCGACGAGACCCTCGCCGCCGAACCGGCGGCGTCGCCCGACGTGGAGACGTTCGCGGCCGGGAGTGCCGCGGCGGACACGCTGCCGAGCACGCCGAGCGAGGACTGGCGCGAGCGCTGGCTGCGCGCTGAGGCCGACCTGCAGAACTTCCGCCGCAGGGCCGTGCGCGACCGCGACGAGGCGGTGCGCCATGCCGAGGACCGGTTGCTGCTCGAGGTCGTGAGCGTGCTCGACGACCTCGAGCGGGCGCTCGCCGCGCAGCCGGCCGAGGCGGCCGAAGCCGGTTGGACGCAGGGCATCGTGCTCACGGCGCAGCGCGCGCGCGAAGTGCTGGCGCGCGCCGGCGTCGAGCCGATCGCCGCCGTGGGTGCGCCGTTCGACCCTGCCGTGCATGAGGCGATGCTCGAGGTCGATGCTCCGGAGGGCATCGCGCCCGGCGCCGTGGCGCAGGAGGTGCAGCGCGGGTACCGGCGCGGCGACCGCGCGCTCCGTGCCGCACGCGTCGTGGTGGCACGCGCACCGCAGGACGCCGAGTGAGCCCGCCGCGGGACTACTACGAGGTGCTGGGCCTCGCGCGCGGCGCCTCGGACGACGACCTCAAGAAGGCCTATCGCAAGGTCGCGATGCAGCATCACCCCGATCGCAATCCGGGCGATGCGTCGGCCGAAGCGAAGTTCAAGGAGGCCACAGAGGCCTATGAGGTGCTGCGCGATCCGCAGAAGCGCGCGCGCTACGACCAGTTCGGGCATGCGGGAGTCGGCGGCCCCGCGGGGGGCGGCGCGGGCGGGTTCGAGGGCGGATGGGACCTGGCCGACGCGCTGCGCAGTTTCATGCGCGACTTCGGCGGCGACGGCAGCGGAGGGTTCGAGGACCTCTTCGGAGGCGGCCGCTCGCGCAGCGGCCCGGCACGCGGCGACGACCTGCAGGTGCGCCTGCCGCTGACGCTCGAGGAGGTCGCGAGCGGCATCGAGAAGAAGATCCGCGTCAAGCACCTCAAGCGCTGCGGCACGTGCGACGGCCGCGGTGGCAAGGGCGAGGGCGTGTGCTCGCAGTGCCAGGGCCGCGGCCAGGTGCGGCGCGTGCAGCAGACGATCTTCGGGCAGTTCGTCAACGTGTCGGCCTGCCCCAAGTGCGACGGCGAGGGCAGCACGGTGACCGAACCGTGCCGCGCCTGCGGCGGTGACGGCCGCGTGTCGGAGACCGAGACCGTGTCGGTCAAGGTCCCGGCCGGCGTGGCCAGTGGCAACTACATCCCGCTGCGCGGGCTGGGTGACGCCGGGCGCCGCGGCGGCCCGCCCGGCGACCTCATCGTGCACATCGAGGAGAAGCCGCACGATGTGTTCGAGCGGCACCAGGAGGATCTGCACGTCGTGCTGCCGGTGTCGTTCCCGACGCTGGCGCTGGGAGGCAAGGTCGAGGTGCCGCTGCTGGGCGGGGGCACGCACATGCTCGAGGTGTCGGCCGGCACGGCGAGCGGTCACACGGCCCGCGTGCGCGGCAAGGGGCTCGCCGGCCTGCGCGGCGGCCGTGGTGACCTGCACGTGCATCTGCGCGTGTGGGTGCCCGGCAAGCTCGCGAGCGCCGAACGCAAGCTGCTCGAGGAACTCCGCCGCTCCGAGGGGCAGAAGCCGCCCAAGCCGCATCGCTCGGGCTCCGAGCGCGTGCGTGATGCGTCCGCGGGCTGAAGCGGCGCCGCGCTCGGTCTTCGCCGAGGTCCTGCCGGGACCGGGGGAACGGCTGGGGCTGGCGGAGGACGAGTCGCACTACCTCGCGCGCGTCGTGCGCGCACGCGTGGGCGAGTCGGTCACCGTCACGGACGGCCGCGGCGGCCGCGCGGAGTTGGAGCTGTCGGCGATCGGCCGCGTCTGCGAGGGTCGCGTGACGCGCCTCGAGCACCTCGCGCGCACGCGCACCCTGACCCTGGCCTGCGGCGCACCCGAGGGCGACCGCGGGGACTGGCTCATCGAGAAGGCCGCGGAGCTGGGCGTGAGTGTGCTTCAGCCGCTCGATACCGAGCGCGGCCGATGGGAGCGCGCGGCGGCACGCGAAGCCCGTTGGGCGCGGCTCGCGCGCGCCGCGCTGCGGCAGTCGCGGGCCTGCTGGGCACTCGAGCTGCGCACGCCCGAGCCGTTCGCCGTCTGGCTGGGCCGGATGCCCGCGGGTCCGCTGTGGCTGGCGGATCCGGCCGGCGCCCCGGCCGGCGCCGCGCCCGCCGCCGCACAGGGCCAGACCACGGTCGCCGTAGGGCCTGCATCCGGGTTCTCCGATGCGGAGCGGAAGGCGCTGCAGGACAACGGGTTCCAATTCCTCTCGCTGGCGCCGTCCCGGCTCCGGACCGAGACCGCCGCCCTGGCCGCGGCGGCATGGTGGGCCGCCGCCCCGGGCGAGTGAGCCGCAGCACGGGCGCGGCCGATACCCCCGCCGCGGCAGGGCGCGAGGCTTGACGACCCTTCCGCCCCGCACCTACAGTGCGCGGCTGCCGAGGTCGGGGGTGTCCCTTCCGGAACACGGGGATCCCAACGGCCCACCCGAACTACCCGAATCTCTTCCCTTCACGGAAGACGCATGTGGAGAGAGGGGGGGATCTTTCTGCCAGGCATCAGGGTGAAGGACGGCGAGTCCTTCGAGAGCGCCCTGCGTCGATTCAAGAAGAAGTGCGAGAAGGCCGGCATCATGGCCGATCTGCGCCGTCATCAGCACTTCGAGAAGCCGAGTGAGCGACGCAAGCGCAAGCTGAACACCGCCAAGCGCAAGAACATGGCGCGACGCGCCCAGGAGAGCTACTGACGTCCTCGCTCCTGTCCGGTACGACGTGGTGGGACCTGCTCGTAGTGGTCCTCGCCGCGACGTTCATGATCCGTGGGATCCTGCGCGGCTTCGTCGCGCAGGTTCTCGCGTTTCTGGGCCTGTTGGCCGGCCTCGTCGTGGGCACGCTCGTGCTGCGCTGGGTGGAGGGCCATTGGCTCGATGCGCGCCCGGCGTCGGTGTTCATGGTGCTGCGCTGGATCGTGGCGCTGTTCTCGGGGCTGGCGGTGGCGTCCGCGTTCGACTGGCTGGGCGAGAAGCTGGGCTCGGGCGGCGGCAAGGACGGCCCGCCGTTCTGGGACCGGGCGCTCGGCTCGGTGATGGGCGTGGTGCTGGGACTGATCGCAGGCGCGATCGTGACGCTGACCGTGTTCACGTTCGCGTGGGCGGCACCGGCTCGCGCGGCCGCACGCGAGGGGCGCACGGCGACGCCGCTCCTCCGGGGCGCCACGTGGGCGCTGCGACAGGGTGACGTGCGCTGGGCCCCGATCGCCGGCTGGCGCACGGCGTTCGAACGCGCGACGCACGCATCTCGAACGGCTCGCGCGCATCGATGAGAGGGGCCTCCGGCGGCCCCGGAGGAGGACCGTGGACCCGCACCCGCTGATGCGCCTGGAGTTCGACCGCGTCTGCGCCGCCATCGCCGCAGAGGCCGAGTGCGATCGTGCTCAGGTGGCCGTCCGCGACGCGCGGCCGCTCGGCGGCGCTCCGGAGCGCCATGCGGCGCTCGCACGGCTGGCCGAGGCGATCCGGCGCCAGGTCGAGCCCGGGCCGTGGCTCGAGGTGGCGCACGAGTCGCTTGCTCCGAGGCTCGATCCGCAGGCGCGCGAGGGCCTGGATGGCGAGGGCCTCGTCGCGGTGCGGCAGTGGCTCGATGCCGCGCATGCGACGAAGCTCGCGTGGGCCGACGCGGCGGCGCGTGAACGACATCCGCATCTGGCGGCGATCGTCGAGGAGTGCCCGGACCTCGGCGCGCTGCGCACGGCGCTGACGCGGGCGCTCGATGCCGACGGCGCGGTGAAGGACGACGCGAGCCCGGCACTGGCGCGCGCGCGCCGCGGCGTGGTGGATGGCGAGCGCCGGCTGCATCAGCAGCTCGAGCGCTGGGCCGCCGGGTTCGGCGAGGGCAGCTACGTCACGCGGCATGGCGAGCGGTTCGTGGCGCTGGTGCCGGCCGCCGGTTTCTCGCGCAAGCGCGGCATCGTGCACGACACGTCCAACAGCGGGCAGTCGCTGTTCGTGGAGCCGCTCGAGGCCTGCGAGGGCAACAACCACCTGCTCGAGCTGCGCGGCATCGCCACGACCGAGGCGCTGCGGATCCTGCGCGAACTGGCCGACCACGTGCGTTCCGAGCGCGACGCCGTGCTCGCCACCGAGGACGCACTCGCGCGCCTCGACGCGGTCCGCGCGGCGGCGCGTTGGGCGTCGGCGCACGGCGGCATCGCGCTGGAGCCGGGCGACGGCCCGCTGCACCTCGTGCAGGCGCGGCATCCGCTGCTCGCCATGGGGGAGCGGCGGGACGCACTCGTGCCGCTCGAGCTCCGGCTCGAGCGCGACGGCCGGCTGCTGCTGGTCTCGGGACCCAACATGGGCGGCAAGACCGTGCTGCTCAAGACCGTGGGGCTCGCCGTGCTCATGGCACATGCCGCACTGCCGGTGCTGGCGGCCGAGGGCAGCCGCGTGCCGGTGATCGACGCGGTGCACGTGGACCTGGGGGACGAGCAGTCGGTCGATCAGGGGCTGAGCACGTTCGCGGCGCACCTGCGCCGGCTCCGTGCGATGGCCGAGGCCGCATCGCCCACGGCGCTGCTGCTGGTGGACGAACTCGGCGCGGGCACCGATCCCGAGGAGGGCGCGGCACTCGGCCGGGCGCTGCTCGAGCACTTCGCCGCGCGGCAGGCGTGGGGTGTGGTGACCACGCATCTCGGGAGTCTCAAGCGCGCGGCCGGCGATGTGCCGGGCATCGTCAACGGCTCGCTCGAGTTCGACCTCGCCACGCTGAGCCCGCGCTACCGCTTCCTGCTCGGCATCCCCGGCGCGAGTCACGCGCTCGACGTGGCCGCGCGGCTCGGCTTCCCCGCGCCGCTCCTCGAGCGAGCGCGGTCGCTGACGTCTGAGGAGACGCGCGCGCTCGAGCGGCTGCTCTCCGAACTCGGTGCCGTGCGTCGGGAGACCGAGGCCGAGCGCGAGGCCCTCGCGGCGGCGCGCGCCGAGGCCGCGGCCGCGGCCGAGCGCCACCGCGAGGCCACCGAGGACTCCCTGCGCACGCTGGCCGGGCTGCGCCGCCGGCTCACCGCAGAGAGCGAGGGGCTGCTGGCGCGGGCACGCGAGCTCTGGCAGTCGTTGCAGCGCGAGGCCAAGCGTGCGGACCGGAGCCGCGAGCAGGCCGAGCAACTGCGCGGCGAGATGCTCGCGCTCGAACGCGATGCCGCCGCACTGCAGCGCAGTGCGTCCCCGGCGGAGGCGCCGGAGCCCGCGGGACTGACGGTCGTGCGACCGGGCGAACGCGTGCGCGTGCTCGATCTGGGGATCGAGGCCGAGGTGGTGAGCGGCCCCGACCCGGAGGGTCGCGTGCAGCTCAAGCGCGGCAGCTGGAACATCCAGTCGCATCTGCGCAAGCTCGCGGCCCCCGAGGCGCCGGCGGCGGCCCGTCCCTCACGCGCTCCCGCCGCCACGTACGAGGCCGCCGACGAGGCCCCTGCGATCGAAGTCGACGTGCGCGGGCAGGAGGCGGCCGAGGCGCTGCGCGCGGTGGACCAGGCGCTCGACCGCGCGGTGCTCTCGGGCTTCCACGAACTGCGCATCGTGCACGGCATCGGCCGCGGCGTGCTCAAGGCCGCGATCGAGAAGCACCTGCGCACGCATCCGCAGGTGGAGTCGCAGCGCCTCGGCGAGGGGCGCGAAGGCGGCCGCGGCGCCACGGTGGCGAGGCTGCGATGAGCACGGGCCGCATGGCAGACGACTGGGTGGAGCGCGTGCGCACCGCGAGCGACATCGTGGAAGTGATCGGTCAGACGGTCACGCTCAAGCGCGTGGGCCGCAACTGGGTCGGTCTGTGTCCGTTCCACGAGGAGCGCACGCCGTCGTTCTCGGTCAACGCCGAGCGGCAGTTCTACCACTGCTTCAGCTGCAAGGTCGGCGGCGACGTGTTCCGCTTCATCCAGGAGACCGAGCGGGTCGGCTTCCTGGAGGCGGTCGAACTGCTGAGCCGTCGCGCCGGGATCGCAGTGCCCGAGCGGCGGAGCGCCGACCGCGGCGCACGCGCGCCGTTGCTCGAGGCGCTCGATGCCGCAGCCACGGCGTACGAGCAGTGGCTCGCCGATCCCTCGACGGGCGCAGCGGGTCGCGCGCTGCTCGAGCGTCGCGGCATCTCGCGCGACACGCAGCGCGCGTTCCGACTGGGGCTCGCGCCGCCCGGCTGGGAGAACCTCACGACGCGACTGCGACCCCGCTTCAGCGAGGACGTGCTGGTCGAGGCGCGGCTGGCCGCACGGCGGGACGGCGCGCGTTCGATGTACGACGCGTTCCGCAACCGACTCATGGTGCCGCTCATCGCACCCGGCGGCGCCGTGCTCGGCTTCGGCGCCCGGGCGATGGGCGACGACAGCCCCAAGTACCTCAACTCCTCGGAGTCGGCGGTCTACCAGAAGAGCCGCTTCCTGTTCGCGCTCGAGCAGGCGCGCCGGCACATCCGACCCGAGGGCGAGGTGATCGTGGTCGAGGGCTATTTCGACGCGATCGCCATGCATCAGGCCGGGCTCGCGAACACGGTGGCCACCTCGGGCACGGCACTCACGGCCGAGCACGCGAAGCTGCTGCGCCGGATGGCGCGCGGCGTGGCGCTGACGTATGACGGCGATTCCGCGGGTCAGGACGCCATGGTGCGCTCCCTGGGCGTGCTGTTGGCGGAGGGTCTGGACGTGGCGGTGGTCGACCTGCCGGCTGGACAGGACCCTGACACCTTCATCCGTGGAGAAGGGGAGGCGGGTTGGTGTAGAGTGCGCGATTCCTCCTACGATGCCATCGAGTTCATCCACCGACACGTGCTCCGGCGCGCGGGCGGCGGGGATCCCCGCGAGCGCGCGCTGCAGATGGTCGTGCGACTGGCGACGGGCGTTCCCGACGCCATCCGCAGCCGTCTGCTCGTGGAGCGTGCGAGTCAGGTGTTCGGCCTGTCCGAGAACGTGATCGACCGCGCCGTCCGACTGGCGCGCACGGGACAAGGTGCCGAACGTCCGATCGCCGCGGTGGTGAGCGAGCAGCGTCGTGCGCAGGACAGCTTGGAACGGCGTCTCCTGCAGACGCTGGTGTGGGCCCCCGAGGTGCTCGAAGAGGCACGTGCGGGGATCGCACCCCAGGACCTGCGTGATCCGGTCGCAGCGGAACTCGCTGCCGACTGGTGGGAGAACGGTGTGGATGTCCCCCTCGGAGACGGGCCGGCGGTGACGCTGGCGCGGGAGCTCTTCGCAGGGTGGGAGGAGGGGATCGACGCGGGCGCTGAAGCGCGTGGCGTCCTCAGACGACTGCAGGCGCGAGCCTTCGAACAGGAGCGGCGGGAGTTGCACGCGCGACTCACCTCGGCGCGCGGCGACGAGGTCGACCGCATCAACCGACGCATCCTCGAGATCGCCCAGGCGCTCAGCCGTCTGCGTCAACCGTAGAGGAGTCAAGCCTCGACCATGGCATCAGTGACGACCAAGAAGCAGCAGCGCGAGCGTGAGAAGTCGGAGTGGCGCAAGCGTCTCGAGGACATCAAGATCCTCGCGGTCCGCCAGAGCTACATCACCGAGGACCAGATCGTCGCGCACCTCGACGAGGAGCTCGATCCCGAGAAGCAGGTCATGCAGATGGAGGAGGTGCATTCCCTCCTCGGCAACCTGCACATCGAGGTGTTCGTCAGCGAGGAGGAGGCCCACGAGCGCGCCAAGAAGCTGCGCAAGCTCGAGGACCGCAAGTCGGCGCCCGCCACCAAGGCGGTCCCGGCGCAGCCCGTGCGCTACGACGACCCCGTGCGCATGTACCTGCGCGAGATGGGCCGTGTGCCGCTGCTCACGCGTGAAGGCGAAGTCGAGATCGCGCGACGCATCGAGGCCGGCGAGCGCCAGGTGGTCTCCGCGCTCTTCCGTGCCGACTCGACCATGCGCGAGCTGCGTGGGCTGGCCAAGCGACTCAAGGAGGGCCAGCACAAGATCGAGGACTTCGTGAAGGTCGACGACCAGGCGGCCACCGAGCAGGCGCTCAAGAAGGAGCGCGCCCGCGCCGTCAAGATCCTCGAGCGCATCTTCGTGCTCCAGAAGCGCTACAACGACCTGATCGAGCGCCAGGACGAGCGCATGACCGACAAGCTGCGGTCGAGCTACCGCGCCAATCTCGCCAAGGTCGAGGCCGAGCTGCAGCAGGAGCTGCACAAGCTCTCGCTCAACCCGCGCATGGTCGAGGGGCTGGCGGCGCCGCTCAAGGCGCTCGCCGAGCGCGCCATGGTGCTCGACGACGGTGTCGGCGACCTCGAGAAGCGCTATCGCCACACGCTCGAGGAGATGCACGACTACGCACGCCGGCTCAAGAAGGGGCCGGGCGAACTGCGTGCCGTGCGCCGCGAGTCCAACCTGCAGCCGGCGCAGATCGCCGAGTTCCAGGACGAGCTCAAGAACGTCAAGAAGGAGTTCAAGGTCCTCGAGGACGAGTCGCACATGACCCGCGACCAGTTGCTCGAGATCCACCGTCAGATCCGCGACGGCGAGCGTGCGACGGGGCAGGCCAAGAAGGAGATGATCGAGGCCAACCTGCGGCTGGTGATCTCGATCGCCAAGCGCTACACGAACCGCGGTCTCGAGTTCCTCGACCTGATCCAGGAGGGCAACTCGGGGCTCATGCGCGCGGTCGACAAGTTCGACTACACCAAG
>CADEFY010000114.1 GCA_902826705.1 uncultured bacterium | reverse complement strand
GCCCGCCCACGGGTCGATCACGCCCGCCATCGCCTTGAGCAGCGTGCTCTTGCCCGCGCCGTTGGGCCCGATCACCCCCACGAGCACCCCCTCGGGCACCGTGAAGTCGACGTCCCACAGCACCGGCCGGCGGTGGTAGGCGACGGTGAGATTGTGCACCTCGAGCGCTGGCGTGCTCATCGCAGCGCCTGCACGATCGTGCGCACGTTGGCCCGCACCATGCCCACGTACGTGCCCTCGGCCGTGCCATCCGCGCCCAGCGCGTCGGAGTAGAGCGTGCCGCCGATGTTCACCGCATGGCCCCGCCCGCGACAGCCCTCGACCACGGCCTCAATGCTGCGCCGCGGCACGCTCGACTCCACGAACACCGCCTTCACGCCGCGGCTCACGATGAGGTCGACGAGGCGCCGCACATCCGCGAGTCCGAACTCGCTCACCGTGCTGATGCCCTGCAGCCCCACCACCTCCACGCCGTACGCGCGACCGAAGTAGCCGAACGCATCGTGCGCAGTGACCAGCACGCGCTGGCGCTCGGGGATGCCCGCCATCTCGGCGCGGGTCCACGCATCGAGTGCGTGCAGCGTGTCGAGGTAGGCTGCCGCGCGCGCCGTGAACGCCTCGCGCTGGTCGGGGCGGCTCTCGATCAGCGCGTCGCGTGCGCGCTCCACCGCGTGCGCCCACATGGCCACGTCGAACCACACGTGCGGATCGGGGTGCCCCTCGAACGCGGCCGGGTGGCGAAGCAGCGAGTCGGGGATCGCCGCGGCGAGCGGCACGACGTGTCGCTGGCGGGCGAGCCGCTCGAACAGCTCGGCCATCTTGCCCTCGAGGTGCAGGCCGTTGTACAGCACGAGGTCCGCGTCGGAGAGCGCGCGCACGTCGCGCTCGCTCGCCTTGTAGAGGTGCGGATCGACCCCCGGCCCCATGAGCGCATGCACCTGCACGGCGTCGCCGCCGATCACCCGCGCCGCGTCGGCCACCATCCCCGTGGTGGCCAGCACCTGCAGCGTCGCCGTCGCGGGAGCCGCCTCCTCCTGCCGCCCGCCGCAGCCCGCGGCGAGCAGCACCGCGAGCACGGCGCTCATCACGCCCCCGCGGGCCTCAACCCTTCGTGCGCGCATCCCGCCTCCGCTCCACCAGGACCCCTTCGAGTCCCTCGCTGCCGCTGACCAGCGCGCGGCCCGCCACTTCGAGTTCGAAGACGTCATCGTCGGCGTCGACCGATCGCATGCGCACCGCGGCGCCCGGCACCAGGCCCGCCGCCTTCCATCGCGCCATGCGCCGCGCGTCCTGATCGCGGATCTCGCGCACCACCGCCACCTCTCCCGCGTGCAGCGCGGCCGCCGGATGCAGGGCGCGGCGTTCGAGTCGGCCCGAGGCGTCGGGGATGGGATGGCCGTGCGGATCCTCGCTCGGGTGGTCCATCAGCCGGTCGAGCGCATCGAGCACGCGCTCGCTCACCGCGTGCTCCATGACCTCGGCCTCCTCGTGCGCCTCGCTCCAGTCGAGCCCCAGCCGCTCCACGAGGAACGTCTCGAGCAGCCGGTGGCGGCGCACCACGCGCAGTGCCTCGCGCTGGCCCGCGCTCGAGAGCTTGGCGCCCGCGCCCGGCGCGAGCGTGACGAGCCGGTCCTTGGCGAGCCGCCGCAGCATGTTGGTCACCGAGGGCGGCGCCACGTCGAGCTTGAGCGCCAGTTCCGAGGTGCCCACCACGCGCGACTGCCCGCCCAGCGCGAGCAGCGCCTTGAGGTAGTCCTGCCGCGAGCGAGAGAGCGACAGGCTCATCGCCGCACCGCCAGGCCGAGGAACACCGTGTCGTCCTCACTGCGCAGGAGCGCGAGCCGGACGCCGGCGTCGAACTGCAGGTCCTCACTGGGCCGCAGCGTGAGTCCCGCGCTCAGCAGCGTGGCCGGAGCGTCGAGCTGCCCGCTCGCCGCCGTGCCCACCCACTCGAGGTACGCCGCCAACGGTCCGTGCACGTCGTGCCCCACCGTGGCGCTCGCCGTCCACTCGCCGAGGCGTTCGCTCGCGGCCCCAGCGACGGCGGCCCCCTCGAGCATGAGTCCGGCGCCGAACCCGCCGGGCAGTTCGGCTCCGAACGGCAGCGCCATCCCCGCGGACCAGGCGAGCCCGCGGTCCGCGGCGCCGGTGTCCCACTCGAACCAGGGCAGCAGGGCCGCCGCGGTGGTACCGCCGTCGGCGCCCCACAGGTTGCGCTTGCCGCGCAGCCCGACCGACCACGCGGTCGGAGCAGCGAACGCGCTCGCGTCCGCGGGGCGCTCCAGTGTGAGCGGCGCGAGCAGCAGTTGCACGTCACTGCGCGCATCGAGCCCGCGCTTGAGGTTGATCACCAGCCCCTCGAACGTGCGCGCCGATCGTGCGTGCGCCCCATGGCGCGTGAGCGCGATCGCGTCCATCTCGAGCTGCCAGCGGCCGGGTTCGACGGGCACGGGGCTCTCGGTGACATCGGGCCGGTCCGTGGCCAGCTCGCGCGTCGCTCGCGCGTCCGGCGTGGCGGCGACGAGCAGGGCGGTCGCGAGCCAGGGCGCCAGGACGCGGATCGGGATCGGGATGCGTGGGGTCACGGGACCTCCGAGACGGGAGCGGATGCGAGGCGACGCATGATTAGATACGGCTAACGCCGTCGTTAGTCAAGGCTAATCATCGACCGGCCTCCCGGCCGACTCCAGCGCATCCTGCGAGGAGTCCGGTATCGCGCCGGTCGCGGTTGCCGGGCGTTCGCGCGCTCGGCTACCCTGCCCCGTCGCGCTCGACCCCGGAGGATCCCGATGCCCCAGATGACCATGGTCCAGGCCATCACCGATGCTCTGCGCACGGGGCTCCGCGAGGACCCGCGCGTGGTGGTGCTGGGCGAGGACGTGGGGTTAAACGGCGGCGTGTTCCGCGTGACCGAGGGCCTGCAGGCGGAGTTCGGCGAGGCCCGGGTGCTCGACACGCCGCTCGCCGAGAACGGCATCATCGGCGGCGCGATCGGCATGGCGCTCTACGGCCTCAAGCCCGTGGCCGAGATCCAGTTCGTCGACTTCATCTACCCGGCGTTCGACCAGATCGTGAGCGAGCTGGCCAAGTTCCGCTGGCGCTCCGCCGGGCAGTACAGCTGCCCCGTCATCGTGCGCGCACCCTACGGCGGCGGCATCCGCGGCGGCCTGTACCACTCGCAGAGCCCCGAGGCCTACTTCGCCCACACCGCCGGGCTGCAGGTGGTGATCCCCTCCACGCCCAGCGACGCCAAGGGCCTGCTGCTCGCCGCGCTCGCGGGCGAGGACCCGGTGATCTTCCTCGAGCCCAAGCGGCTCTACCGCACGATCAAGGAGGATGTGGCCGAGGGCGTGTTCCACACCCCCATCGGCCGTACGCGCACCGCCCGCTCCGGCGAGCACGCCACGGTGCTCTGCTACGGCGCCATGGTGCCGGTGGCCGTCGAGGCCGCCGAATCGGCGGCGGCGCGCGGCTGGTCGGTGGAGGTGCTGGACCTGCGCACGCTCGTGCCGCTCGACTCCGGCGCAGTGCTCGACAGCGTGCGCCGCACGGGGCGCGTGGTGATCCTGCACGAAGCGCCGCGCACCTGCGGCTACGGCGCCGAACTCGCCGCGCTGATCGCCGAGCAGGCCCTGACGTCGCTGCAGGCGCCGGTGCTGCGCGTGACCGGTTACGACACTCCCTTCCCCTACACGCTCGAGCACACATATCTGCCCGACGCCAAGCGCGTCACGGCAGCGCTCGAACATGTGATGAGCTACTGACCGCGCACCGCGCGCACTTCCAGAGGCGGGCATGGCGTTCGAGGTGAAGCTGCCGGACATCGGCGAGGGCGTGGCGGAGGGCGAGATCGTGCGCTGGCTCGTCCGGGCCGGCGATGCGGTGCGCGAGGACCAGCCGCTCGTCGAGGTCATGACCGACAAGGCGAGCGTCGAGATCCCGTCGCCGCGCACCGGCACGATCGCCGGTCTGCACGCCGAGGAGGGCCAGATGGTGCCCGTCGGCACGGTGATCGTGACGATCGCCGTCGAGGGCGGGGCGGCGAGTGCGCCAGCAGCCGCAGCCGCACCGGCACACGCCTCCTCTGCAGCGTCGGCCGCGGCAGTGGCCAGCGCCGCGCCGGCGGCCGCGAGCGCTCCCGCCGCCGGCCGCATCGAGGCCACGCCCGCCGTGCGCGCGCTGGCGCGCGAGTCGGGCGTGGCGCTCGAGCGCGTGACCGGGACCGGTCCCGGCGGTCGGATCACCGCCGATGACGTGCGCGCCGCGGCGGCCACCGGTGCTCCGGCGGCCGCGTCCGCCGCGACGGCCGGCGATGCACGCGAGACGCGCGTGCCGCTGCGCGGCATGCGGCGGAAGATCGCCGAGCACATGCGCCGTTCGCTCTCCACCGCAGCGCAGTTCACGTTCGTCGCCGAGTGTGACTTCACGGGGCTCGTCGAGCACCGCCGCGGCCTCGCGGCGCGCGCCGAGGCCGCGGGCGTCAAGCTCACCTACCTCGCGTACGTGTTCCGCGCCCTGCCCGCGGTGCTGAAGCAGTTCCCGCTGCTCAATGCGTCGCTCGACGACGCCGCGGGCGAGGTGGTGCTCAAGCACGGCTTTCACCTCGGGCTCGCCACCAACACCGACGACGGACTCACCGTGCCCATCGTCCACGACGCCGACCAGCGCGGACTGTTCGCACTCGCGCGCGAGATCGTGCGCCTGGCCGACGGCGCGCGCGCACATACGCTCGAGCTGCGCGATCTGCAGGGCGGCACGTTCACCGTCACCTCCACCGGCACGCGCGGCGGCCTGCTCGCCACGCCGATCCTGCATCATCCGCAGGTGGCGATCCTCGGCGTGCACGCGATCACGCAGAAGCCGGCGGTGGTGCACGGCCAGATCGTAGCGCGCGACATGGGCAACCTGTCGCTCTCGCTCGACCACCGGGTCGTCGACGGCCAGGTGGGCGCGGACTTCCTCTACACGCTGATCGAGCGGCTGCAGAAGCCGGGCGAGTGGCTCACCGAAGGGGATCTGGCATGAGCGTGGACGAGACGCTGCATCAGGTGCTCGATGTCTCGGGCCGCGCGATCGCGCCCGTTCCCGATGTGCCGAAGGAGGACCTGCGGCGTCTGCACCGTCACATGGTGTCCATGCGGCTCCTCGACCAGCGCATGCTCTCGCTGCAGCGTCAGGGCCGCATCGGCTTCTACGGCATGGCCACGGGCCAGGAGGCCACCGTCACCGGCTCGGCTTACGCGCTGCGCGCCACGGACTGGGTGTTCCACGCGCTGCGCGAGACCGGCGTCTGTCTGTGGCGCGGCACCACGCTCGAGGAGTTCATCTGCCAGCTGATCGGCAATGCTGGTGACGTGCTGATCGGCCGCCAGATGCCCATGCACTTCAGCGACCGGCGCGTGAACTCCGTGGCGTGGTCGAGCGTGATCGGCACGCAGCTCGTGCATGCGATGGGCGCCGCCTACGCGGCCAAGCTCCAACAGCACGACACCGTGTGCATGGGCTACATCGGCGATGGCGGCACCTCGAGTCCCGACTTCCATGCCGCGCTCAACTTCGCCCAGGTGTGGCAGGTGCCGGCGGTGTTCTTCTGCCAGAACAACCAGTGGGCGATCTCGGTGCCGCTCTCGGCGCAGACCGCCTCGAGCAGCATCGCGATCAAGGCCGCCGCCTACGGCATGCGCGGGGTGCGCGTGGACGGCAACGACCTCCTGGCCGTGATCCAGGTCACGCGCGAGGCCGTGGAGCGCGCGCGCGCGGGCGGGGGCCCCACGTTCATCGAGTCGCTCACCTATCGCATGGGCGGCCACAGCTCGAGCGACGACCCGACGCGCTACCGCGACGCCGCGCAGGTCCAGTACTGGGAGGAGCGCGATCCCGTGCGGCGGTTCGAGACCTGGCTGCGCAGCGAGGGGCTGCTGACCGACGCCGACCTCGAGCAGTGGACCGCCGAGGTCCAGGACGAGATCTCGCGCGCCATCACCTCGGCCGAGTCGCTCCCCGCGCCGCCGATCGAGAGCATGTTCAGCGACGTGTACGCCCAGATGCCCGCCGCGCTCGCGGATCAGATGAAGTACGCGCTCGCGCTCGGCAAGGGCACGCATGTCGAGGGCGCGTTCCCGTTGTGAGGGCCGCGCTCCTCGTGGCGCTGGGCGGCGCGGTGGGCAGCGTGCTGCGCTACGCGATCGGCGGCGTGGTCTCGCGTGGCGGCTCCGCGGCGTTCCCGTGGGGCACGCTGGTCGTCAACGTGCTCGGCTCGTTCGCGATCGGCGGGCTGCTCACGCTGACCGAGGCGCGCGTATCGCTCTCCCCCGAGCTCCGGCTGCTGCTCGTGACCGGCGTGCTGGGGGGGTTCACCACGTTCAGCGCGTTCTCGTGGGAGACGCTCGCGCTCGCGCGGGCCGGGCTCGGGATGCAGGCGGCGGCCTACGTCGCCGCGTCCATCGCCGTCGGACTGGCCGCGGCGTGGGCCGGTCACCTGCTCGCGCGCGGCTGACGCCGCTGCCGGTTCAGCGGCTGCCGGCCGGCGGCAGCTTGAGTCGCGTGCCGGCCTTGGGCCGGTCCGTGACGAGGTTGTTGTCCATCATGAGCTTGGGCACGGAGGTGTCCCAGCGCTTGGCGAGGTCGGCGAGCGTCTCGCCCGACTGCACCACGACCGACGCGGGCCGCGGTCCGGGCGGCGTCGACTTGGCGCGCGGCACCACCACCACCTCGGCGGCGCGCGTCGAGACGACCGCAGCGTCGGCCTCGGGTTCGGCGGCGACCGCGGGCGGCGCCACCGCGACCGGCGCAGGCGCGACGACCGCGCGGCGTTCGGGCGCTGTCGGGCTCGGCGTCGCGGGCGACTTCGCGTTCGGCTTGGCGGGTCCAGGGGCCGCGGGCACCACTCCCTCGGCGGCGACCGGCTCCGGCTTGGGCACGATCAGCTTGGGCACCTTGACGCTGCGCGAGGGCGACAGCGCCTCGGGCGCGCCCGGCGCCGCACGGTGCGCCACCTCGGGTGTGTTGGACTCCATGCGCACGCCGCGCACCAGCGCGCTCGCATCGGCGCTCGGCGCCTCGGCCGTCGCTGCGGGCCTGGCCGTCGCAGGCTTGGCCGCGGGCGCCGTCGTCGGCTGCGGCGCGCGCTGCACGGCCACGGGCTTCGGCGCCGCCTCGCGCGCGGCCGGCTCGGCCGCGGGCTTGCGCTCGCTGGCATCCGCGCCCAGTGCGCCACCGCGCCCCAGTGCCGACAGGGCGCTCGGATGGAACGTCATGCCGAAGCGGTGCCGTCCCTGCGCGTCGGCGTCGCCGGCGAGGAACGCGTAGTCGAACCAGAAGCCGTTCGCACCCAGACCCATGCCGAAGCTGGCGCCGCCGAGCGGCTCGCCCGCCTCGGCGCCCAGGTTGGCGCGATACCCGGTGCGCAGCGCGACGCGATCCTTCCAGCGCCACTCCGCGCCCGCGCGCACGTCGTTGTAGTAGGCCGACGGCGCGTTGGCATCGAGCGCCAGCCGCAGCCCGTTGCTCGGGTGGGCCCACGACACACCGGCCCCGTAGACCGCGGGCATGTCGAACGAGCCGTCCGCGAACGCCACCGAGCCGCCCACGTTGCGCGCGGCGAGGCCCACCCCGAACGGCCCCGAGCGCAACTGCACGCCCGCGTCGAACCCGATGCCGCTGCCGCTCGCATCCCCGAGCGACTCGCGCACCCACTTCAGGCCCACGCCGGCCGTGACGCCCTCGCCGAACGGACGCGCCACTTGCAGCCCCAGCGCCATGTCGGACACCTGGAACGTGCCGGTGGGCTGGTTGAGCGCGTCGCGTCCTTCGAACGAACCCTCGCTCTGGTAGAGCGCATTCACGGACCAACGCGTGAGTCCCGCACCGAAGCGGCCGCCCATCGCGGCCCACTCCTGCGACGCCTCGGTCGCGAGCGAGGCGTGCGCGAGCGTGAACTGCGTCGCGCCGAGTCCGCCGAGTGCGGCCGGGTTCCACGCGGCGGCATCGAGTCCCGATGGCGCGGCGAGCGAGGCGCCGCCCATCGAGAGCGCCGCGGCCCCCTGACCGACCGACAGGAAGTTGGCGGCGGTCGTCCCCGCGCCATCGCCACCGGCGCGCGCGGCAGGCGGCGCGATGCCGATCGCCGCGACGGAGAGGGCGAGCACGGCGCGCGGGATCGGGCTGCGGCGGATGCGGAGCATGATGGGGATCTCCAGAGCGGCAGGACGGGACGGCGAAGCAGGCCGCGGCCTTGAGAGCAGCCTCCGTGCCGGTTCAGGTGACGCTTGACCACTCCGGTGCAACCGGCTGCCACTGTGTGACCTGACCCGATCGCCCTGGCGCGGTCCGGATCGTTCCTCGCGCGCGCCTCGCGCCTTTCGCGACGCGTGCATGCGCCGGTGCTGCGATCCGCACGGCGCCTGGGCCCGACACCTCCACCCCGAACGCCGCGCGCCCGGCCGGAGCGATCCAGCCGGGCGCGCGAACAGGCGATCCCCCGCGCCGCTACGGCGTGCGCACCACCTTCACGGCATCGCGTCGCCCACCCAGCACGAGCCACGCGCGATACACGCCCGGCGCTGTGCGGCGGCCCGCGTCGTTCAGGCCGTCCCACTGCACGGACTGCACGCCCGGCGTCAGCCCCGCGAGCACGATGCGGCGGACGCGCTCCCCCGCGCTGTTGGTGATCTCGAGCGCGCCCTCGAACGGCCCCGCGGCCGGCACCTCGAGCGGCAGCGTGACGCTGGCGGAGATGGGACTCGGGTTGGGATAGGCCGGCTGCAGCGCCCACGCCACGATCTCCTCGCCCGCGAGCCACAGCCGGAACGCGGCCGTGCGTGCGCTCTCGTTGCCGGCGTCGTCCACCGCGCTCACCTGGTACCAGAGCGCGGCGCTGTCCGGGTGCGAGACATCCACGTACTCCGAGGCGGTCACGAGCGACGCGCCGCTGATCAGCGCGAACGGCCCGGCGGCCGCGACGCCGCGGTACACGCGATAGCCCGCGAGGTCGGCCTCGGCGTTGTCGTTCCACTGCACGCGCACTCCTGCGGGAGCCTCGTTCACCGCCGCCAGCCCCGCCGGCGTCGCGGGCGGCGCGG
>CADEFY010000113.1 GCA_902826705.1 uncultured bacterium | reverse complement strand
GGAGGGGGTTGCCACCGGGGATCTCCATCGCGGAGCCGAAGGCATCGAATGCCGTCATGGAGACACAACATCCCGACAGGGCGCTCATGCCATCGGGCTGGTACGTCGGCCACAATGGCGGTGCGCTGAGATCGGACTCGACGTGCAACGCCGTGCTCGTGGAGATGTCGGGACGGCTGGCCAATCCAGGGAGCACATCGACGACGATCGGGCGATCGGTCGTGACCGTGCGTCGTGTGATGCGACCGAACGGGATCTCGGTCGCCGTCGGTTCGGCATAGGCGTCGTAGAGCCGATACGGCGTCGCGGTCGCAGTCGGGCTGATCGACCCATCGACGAGGCGCAGGCTCAAGTTGGCGGTGGTGGTCGCGCCCCCACCCGGCTCGAACGGCGCCGAGCGCGCGAGAGGCAGCGAGAACTCATCGAGGTCATCGACGACTGGGAGCAGCTGCTCATAGCGGCGCGCGGCCAGTTGTAGCATCGCCGATGGAGTGACGACTTCGGCGATGCCGCGACCCGGGAACACGACCGACTCAGGCGACAGCCGCTCCGGCACGCCGACCACGCGCATGCCGAGCGAGCCGGGGATCTGCACCCAGCCCGAACCATCACTGCGGTGCAGCCACAGCTGGCCGCCGGTCGAGGACGGCGTCGGGTCGAAGGCCAGCGCGGCGAGTTGGTCGGTGACGACCTCCGCAGCATAGTGGTGGCCTGGCAGCATCCGCATCGCTCCGGCGGTGGTCGTGACGCTCAGCGGCTCTGTGGCCACGAAGGCCGGCACGTGCTGTGCTCGCAGCTCGATCGCGGCAGTGGCCGTGATCGCGAGCGCACCGATACCCGGAATGAACGTCGCATCCACCTCACCGACGTACGCGGTGAGGCTGACGTGGCCGCCCGACACATGGTCGACTGCGAACTCGAGGCGACCCGCGGTCGTCGTGACCGGAGTCCCGAATGTCTGCAGCACCCGGTCGAATCCCGCCAGCGGGAGCGGTTGGCTCGGGTGGATCGACTGATAGCCGATCCATTCGGCAGTCCACGTCACCGGCGGCGCAGAAGTGATCCACTCCCCCGACAGCCGGGGCGCGTTGCCGGGCGCCTGGATCACGAAGCCATCGGCCGCGAGCAACAGCGGCAGGCCCGGTTCGCTCCACTCGGGTTGGTAGGTCGGCGGCGAGGGAGTGAACGCCGGGTACAGCACCGAGAATGCGAGCGGTGCGTCGACGATGTCGTCGCCGGAGCCATCGACCGCCCAGCGGACCAGCGGGCGATCGAGCGTGTGCGTGATCTGCAGGTACGGATCCGGCCACGGTGTGCTGACGCCCGCAGCCTCGCGCGCGAGTGGATAGGGCATCGCAGCACCATCGGAGCCCGTCAGCCCGAACGTGGACTCGAGCGACTCGACCGCGCCATTGCCGGTGAAGACGAAGTAGGTGGCCGCCGTGCCCGTCGGACAGCTGATGTTGCGCTGGATCGCGGTGATGCGTCCGGTTGTCGGAAGTTGGATCGATGGCTGCCCAGGGGGAACGGGAGCGCACGACTGGGACGTTGGCCCGCCGCCGCCCGATCGCGAGGTCTGCGCGCGCGCGACCAGTACGACCAGGCTCAATACGGCGACCGTGGGGATCACGCGGATCCACGAACGCATGGCGGCCTCGACTCGAAGAGGGTGGGCGCCGGGCGAATCCGCGCCCGGGGTGGTGACCGCAGTAGTCTACGCGGGCGGAACGCTGCCGTGAAAGAGCGGATCAGGGCTCGCTCCACCCCGTTCAGCAGCCCGCCGCTCCCCCCCGACCGGGCAGAAGCAGCGCCGATCGGCAGCGTGAGGGTGCGCGCGGCCACCCGCACCGCGAGACCGAGGCCGATCGGCAGGCGTAGCACCTGCGGGATGTCGTGATCGCCGGGTACCGAGGGGCACCAGCGCCGCCACAGGCGGACGAGCCCCAGGAGCACCACCGACGCCAGATCCTGCGCGTGGCTCGATCGCAGAGGTGTCGCTCGGCCTCGCGGTCGGGTCAGAACGGCCCGTGTGGGCCGCGCCGACTCGTCGGGAGCAGCGCAGCGTCGGGGCGCGCACGTGATCGGTGCCCTGACGGAGGCCGCCCCCCACCGAGGCGCCTTCTTCAGGCGGCTGGCGATCCGTGCGCCGCGCTCCACGTCCGGCCGTCGCTCGTCGCGCGACCCTCGCCGACGAGTCTGGCCAGATGCGCGAGCAGCGAGCGCTCCGCATAGGGCCACAGTTCGGGCTTGACGTCGGCGTAGGCGAACGGCACCAGTTCGGCGAGCGTGCGCGGCTCGGGCGTGAGCGCCGCGACCACGCGCGCCTCGCGCTCCAGGCGGTGCGCGATCAGCTGCCGGATGCGGCGCACCGCGGCGCCCTGGGGCGAACCGTGCGCCGGGAAGAGGGTGACGGGCTCGAGCGCCGCCACACGCTCGAGCGAATCGAGGTACTGCGTCATGTCGCCATCCGGCGGATCGATGATCACCGTGCCGCCGCCCCCGGGCAGCAGGTCGCCCACGAACAACGACCTCAGCCGCGGCTGCCACAGGCTGATCGAGTCGCGCGTGTGCCCCGGGGTCTCGATCACCCGCATCCGCCAGTCCGAGAGTCCCGGCGTGAGCGGCAGCCAGTCGCCGTCCTTCACCGCCACGTCGATCGCCATCCGCTCCGCGAGCCTCGCGTGGCCCACCACGCGCGCGCCGTATCGCTCGCGCACGGCCGCGACGCCTCCGGTGTGGTCGCCGTGATGATGCGTGACCACCACCATGGTCAACCGGCGCCCCTCACCCTGCAGCAGGTCGATCAGCGCGAACAGATCGGCGAGCGCCGCTTCGTCGCCACTGCCCGGATCGACCAGCGCCATCTCGGTCTCGCCGATCAGGTAGGCGTTGGTGTGGCTCGCCGGCGGCAGCGGCTTGGTGGGCATGGGGTGCAGCACCACACCCCACTGCATCTCGATGCGTCGGATCGGCTGCCCCGCGCGCTCCGGACCGCGCACGAGCCGCGCCGCCAGGTCCTGCTCGCCCTCCGCGAGCGCGATCAGCGACCAGAGGATCGGCGCCACGAATGTGACGCGCCCATGCCGGTAGCGCTCGAGCGCTTCGAGCGGCTTGACCCACTCGCCGCTCGCCAGCTCTCCCGGGATCACATTGGGCGCCTGCCCCTCCGGCACACGCGCCACATAGAAGAGCGTATCGAAGCGCACGTTTGCGAACACCGGCGTCTGCCAGCGACCGGCGGGTGTGAGGGCCGCGGCATCGAACCGCCAGCCGTGTTCGGTCGCGAGCGCGGCCAGCGTCACCTCGCCCGCGAGCAGCCGCGTGCGCGCGCGCGCCAGCGTGGCCGCATCCTCGGCGCCCGCGGTGAGTCCGGGCAGCACACCGGTCTCCTCGAGCGCCTCACGCAGGGCGCACGCGCGCGCCGCCCGGTCGAGGTCGTCGGTCACGCCCGCGAGCGGCAGCTCGGCGTCCGCGGCATCCACCTTGCCGCCCACGAACGCGTGGAAACCGGGCTGCACCGCCACCGCATCACTGCGCAGCACCCAGAAGACCTCGAGGTCGCGGCCATGCCCGCGCACCAGCAGCACGGCGGCGGAGTCGCGGAATCGCTTGGGCCTGGCGGGCGTCGAGTCCATGGGCCGCGCAGTCTAGCCGCGCGCTGCAGCAGCGGCGAACGCACGGTGTTCGGCGGCGGGCCGCGCGCACCCCACAGCACACGGCCCAGGGCGCGACTGCGCCCCGGGCCGTGCCTGCGACGTGCTGCGCGTGCTACTCGCTGCGCACCAGCTTGACCAACCGCTCCTCGCCGCCCGAGCGCAGACGCGCCAGGTAGATGCCCACGCCAGCGCTCTCGCCGCTCGCGTGCCGGCCGTCCCAGCGCACCTGGTGCCGACCCGCCGGCATGCGGCCGTTCGCCAGCGAGCGCACGAGGCGGCCCTGCAGGTCGAACACCTCCAGGCTCACCTCGCCCTCGGTGGGCAGCGCATACGACAGCTCCATCTCGCCGCGCGCCGGGTTGGGCGATGCGGCCAGCGACAGCGACGCAGGCAGGGGGCCATCCCCCACGCCGACCACCGCGGGGTTGTAGATCGTGAGCCGCCACGTGCCCGAGTTGTCGTTGTTGTTGTACACGACGAGCCCGTGGTAGTCGCTCGTCGTGGCGTGGAACACGAGCCCCTCCGTGCCTCCGGCGCCGAGCGCGTCGACCGCCGCGACACCGCTGCTGCGGCCCGCGAAGTACTCGGCCCCGTTGGAGCGGAACAACTCGATCCCCAGATCGAGATCGCCGGTCAGGCTCTCGACCATGATCGCCACGTCCTGCCCGCCCACGCCACCGCCCGGGATCCACAGGTCGTAGATCTCGGCCACATCGAGGCCGGTCCAGCCCGAGGTCAGCGTGTACGGCGTGTTCGCCGGCGGGACGATCGCGTCGGCGTCGCCCTCGGCCTCGATGTCGTAGCTGTCCGTGCCGACGCTGCGACGGATGCGCGGGTACAGCGTGGCCTGCGCGCTGTGATTGAGATCGCCCACCACGTAGCTCACGCCCGTGCTGAAGTCCGAGGTGAGCAGCGTGCCGTAGCCCGCATCCTCGTAGAGCGCGATGCCCACGGCGTCCGCGCCGGTCGGGCGCGTGGCGACGATGTTCCAGTACGAGGCCGTGGGCGCGAAGAGGTCGAACTGCACCTCTTCACTGCGCGTCACGCGCACATCGGACGTGAGCGTCTCCTGGCGGCCCATCCACAGCGAGCCGCTGCTGGCGGCATTGTCCTCGTTGCCCAGCACCACCACGCCGTACCAGTCGCTCGCGGCCGGCGTGTGCGCGAACCACTCCCCGCCCTCGTTCATGGGGCGCGAGTTGCCGAACGCGAGCAGGTCATTGCGCGACTGGTAGTAGTCGCCGCCCTCACTGCCCATCAGGTAGATGCCCGAGTCGAACCCGGACACCGTGCTGTGGTACTCACGGAAGAAGTACGGCACGCCCGCGGTGAGGAACGTGTCCCACACGTCGACGACGTCGTTGGCCTCCCACGTGAACGGCTCGTAGCCGTCCAGGATCTCGCTGCCCTGCTCGAACTCGGTGCGGTGCGTCTCGGCGCCCACGTCACGGTTCACGCGCAGGTAGTCCGGACTCGAGGAGGCGTGGTTGTAGTCGACCGCGATGAAGTCCACGGAGCCCGCGGCGTAGGCAGACTCCTCGAGCAGCGTGATGAAGTCGGCGTCGGCGAAGAGCGACATGTCCGCGTCGGACGTCCCCGTGGGACGCGTGCCCAGGACCCCCCAGTAGCCCGCCGCCGGGTCGTAGTCGTAGAGCCGCAGGTCGATCCCCGACAGGAACGACACGTCGTCGGTGAGCGTGGCGAGCGCGGTGCCGATGCGGATGTCGAACGTGCCCGCGAGCTCGTTGTTGGACCAGACGACCAAGCCGTACACGTCGTCGGCCGGCACGGTGTAGGTGAACGTCTCGTTGACGCCGTTGCCGCCCACGTCCGAGGCCGCCACCGCCGAACTGCGGCCCGCGAAGTACGTGTCGCCATTCGAGCGGAAGAGCGCGAAGCCCATGTCGAGCCCAGCGGTCTGCACATCGAGCGTGAACGACACCTCCTCGCCGCCGAAGAGCGGCACGTCATACGTGCGCACGACGTTGTAGTCGGTCCAGTTCTGCGTGCCCACGTACTGGCCGTTGGGGTACAGCGTGCCGGTGCCGCTCTCCCACGTGGCGTTGAAGAGCCCCGACGGCCCCGAGAACAGGTTGACCTGCATGTGCTCGTTGCCGGTGCGGTTGTGGTTGTAGTCGCCGACCACGAAGTCCACCGCCGAGCCCGTCAGCAGGGACGAGCCCACGAGGTAGTTGTGGTTGTTGTCGTGGTACACGCGCAGGTCGTAGTCGCTGCCCGCGGGGGGCCGGATCGCGAACGCCGACCACGAGTCCCACTGCTGCGCCGCCACGAAGCCGTCGGTGGTGTTGGACGTGCGGAAGAAGCCGTTGTGGAACATCTCGCGGATGTTCACGAACGAGCCGAGCGTGGTCTGGCGCTTCATCGTGTCGAGCAGGCCGTTGCTGTCGGTGTCGTCCCAGCCCCAGTGGTACTCGGTGAACGTGCAGTGGGCATCGACATTGTCGATCATCACGCACGACTGGTTGTCGCCGCAGGCTGCACCCTGGCAGTTGCCGTTGGTGCCGGGCGTGATGTGATAGGTGCCGTGACAGACGGCGCAGCTGTTGCAGCCATCGCCGTCGTATTCGTCGCAGCTGCCGTAGACATGGCCCATCTCGTGGCGCCACACGGTCCACGCATCGTCGGTGTAGTGCGTGATGCGCGAGACGCCCAGGCTGGCGCTCGCGCGGCCCGTGGCGTCGGCAGGCTGGAAGACCACGATCACGTTGTCCCAGCCGCCGTCCCAGTCCTGCCAGTAGAGCGAGAAGTCATCGCGCAGGTCGCCGTCGCCGTTGTCGTCGGTGAAGCCGAAGCTGGCGATCACGGTCTGGATCTCGGCGTTGTTGAGCGTGTCCGCGTCGATGTTCAGATCGCCAGTCTGGTAGTAGACGTAGCCCGTGCCGCCCAGGTTATCGAAGTCCATGTTGGCGTCGGCTGGCGCCTCGTCCACGTACCACTGCTTGGCGAGTGCGGCCTTGGCCGCGGCGGCATTGCGCTCCGCCGCACTCCACGACCCCAGGTTGTGGTCGATGAACACGTGGAAGACCAGCGTGTGACCTCGCGCGTAGTGGACGGCGTCGGGATCCTCGCTGGCGAGCATGGTGCTGAGACTGCCGAGCGGAGTCGCCGTGCGCAGCCGCGGTTCGGACGACTCGCGTTCGATGCAGTTCGTCTCGAGCGCCGCGTCGGTGCGCAGCTTGGCCGCCTCGGCCTGCGCCCGGGCCGCCGTGATGTCGGCGGGCTGGAACTGCCCGAACTGCGGCTCGGGCACGACGGGCTTGGCCTGCGCCGCGATGGGCGCGAGCAGCGCCGACGCGATCAGCGCGGCGACGAGCCGATGGAGCCCTCGGGATGCGCGGCTCATCGCTCGTTCTCCTTCTGCACTTCGGGCGTCACCTTGGAGCCGGGCTGCGCCTTGAGTTTCTCGACCTCACGCGCCGACGGCCCACGCGGCCCCTGCAACTGCCGTGATCTCGGATCCGCGGGCAGCCCGCGCTTGCCGGGTTCGTCCGAGACCGCCGCCGGCTGAGACAGCCGGAGCCGCTCGAACTTTGCGCTCTGCTGCGCCTCGATCGCCTGCAGCGGCGTCGCGAGGTCGAGCGGCTGCACGACGGGAGCCATCAGGCCGCCGCGTGCGCGGGCGGCCGCCACGGCGACACGTGCGGCCTCGAGCTTGGCGCGTTCCCGCGGAGTCAGGGACGCCGCGGCACGGTCCGCGCCGCCGTCGACGAAGTGCTCGGTCTTCTGCGGATCCGCCGCCGGCTTGGCGCGCAGGCGCATGGGGGCGGTGGGGCGTGCGGGCAGGGTGCCGCGCACGACGGGCGTGCGGGGCGCGAGGGCCGGGTCGTTCGGGTCCTCCTTGCCACGGCCCACCTGTTCCTGGGCGTGCAGCGCGATCGGCAGGGCGAGGGCGAGCAGTAGAGACGTGACGATGCGGGGCACGATGCGACGATGGCTCGGGGCGCGCATGGGGAGGTCCTCCTCGAGGGGGGGCAGCGGTCTCGGCGGCGGGGGCGCGGCGTGACTCGGGGGCGGCTCGGCGCCACGCACGAGCATAGCCACCTCCGAGGCAACGCATCTACCTCCATGAACGCACGAAGGCCGCCCCGGAGGACATCCGAGGCGGCCCGCGTCGGGGGATGTGGCGATGAGAACGCTTACATGCTCTTGGCCAGCACCGCCTGTGTGGCGCGCTGGATGACGTCGAGCGCCTCGTCGACCTCGGCCGTGGTCACATCGAGCGGCGGACGGAACCGCAGACTGTGGTGGCCGCACGGCAGGATGATCATGCCCATCTGGTAGGCCTGCCCCGCCACCGCGTTGCGCACCTCGGTGCTCGGGAAGTCGATCGCGCAGAGCAGCCCCATCCCGCGCGCGTTCGAGAGCACGTCCGGCATCGCGGCCTGCATCGAGTGCAGTCCCCGAAGCAGGTGCGCGCCCACGGTGCGGGCGTTGTCCATGAGCTTCTCCTCCTCGATGATCTCGAGGTAGCGCTGCACGCGCACCATGTCGACGAGGTTGCCGCCCCACGTGCTGTTGATGCGGCTCTTCACCTCGAACACGTTCTCGGGCTCTTCGTCGATCCGACCGCCGGCCAGCACACCGCACACCTGCATCTTCTTGCCGAACGCGAGCAGGTCGGGCTGCACGCCCATCTGCTCGTATGCCCAGAACGTGCCGGTGATGCCCACGCCGGTCTGCACCTCGTCCATCACGAGCAGCGCATCGTGCTCGTGCGCGACGCGCTGCAGCGCCTGCAGGAACTCGGGGCGGAAGTGATGGTCGCCACCCTCGGACTGCACGGGCTCGAGCAGCACCGCGCAGATCTCGTCGGGGCGCGCCGCGAACGCCGCGCGGATCTCGGCGAGTGATGCCGCTTCGGCGGCCTGGACGCGAGCGAGTTCGGCCGCATCGACCGGGAAGCGCAGGTACGGGTTGGAGACGCGCGGCCAGTCGAAGCGCGCGAAGTACTGGTACTTGCGCGGGTCGGCCGTGTTGGTCATGGACACCGTGTAGCCGGAGCGGCCGTGGAAGGCGTCCTTGAAGTGCAGGACCTGCGTGCCCTTGTCGCCCTTGCCCGCGCGCAGGTTGCGGCGGACCTTCCAGTCCATGGCCGCTTTGATGGCGTTCTCCACGCCCAGCGCACCACCGGCCACGAAAAACGCATGTGGCATGCGCGCCGGGATGCCCACGCGCGAGAACGTGTCCACGAACTCGGCGTACTCGCGTGTGAAGATATCGGAGTTGGTCGGGTTGATGATCGCCGCTCGCATCAGCTTGGCCAGGAACTCGGGCTCGCGCATCCGCGGGTGGTTCATGCCCACCGGGAAGGTGGCGAAACACGAGAACATGTCCAGGTACCAACGGTCGCCGCGCGAGTCGTACATGCGCCGGCCGAGGCTCTTGTCCAGGTCGAGCACGATGTCGTAGCCGTCGGCCAGGATGTGGCGATCAAGCTGATCGACCCCGCGCTGCGCACGGAGGCGCTGCTC